>JAGWRJ010000939.1 GCA_028869725.1 Alphaproteobacteria bacterium
GGGCGAAGCTCGAGCCAAATTTCGTGCCGAGCTATCTGCAGATCGTGCGAGAGATCCCAAAGACTGCATCGGAAAAGCCGCAGGACCGGTTTTTAATAGAGGCATTCACCGCCGAGGACGCGGAGATCTATGTCCTGCGGGGCACGCAACTGGAGCGGCTGAAGCCGACGGAACGCGAACCCTGTGAGACGGTGGAGCTGGCCGAAGTTGGGCGAGGGCAAGCCCGGATGACTGCGGTTCAGATGTAAAGGGGCGCGCAGACGCGGAGTGTGGCGATGGACGACATTCTCAATGACCATGATCTCGAAGATCTAGAGTGCGATCTGGATGTGGCAGGTGCAAAGGCTGGACGCGTTGCCCGCCGACGAACGGCCATTCACGATATTGAGCCTGGAGCGGAGTGGAACGATGTCGAACAGGCTATTTTGACCCGCCGGAGTATCCGCAAATTTAAGGCCCGGCAGGTCCCCGCACACATGATTCGTCGCATACTGGAAATGGGTCGGTTTGCACCCTCGCAAGGAAACTGTCAGCCCTGGTCGTTCATCGTGGTGCGCGACAGGACGATTATTGCCCAAATGGAGCAATACTGTGTCGGCGTCTGCAAGACGATGACAGCGAACATAGACTACACGAATTACCCACCAGGCAGTGCGGAGCGCGCTGCCATCATGGAAAATACCCAGAAGCTCAACCGGGAAAATCCGAATTCATTCCATCCGGTGCCCATGACTGCGATCAAGTCGATAGCCAACGGTCGGTTTGCCGTATTTCACAGGGCCCCGACAGTAATCCTTCTCCTGCTGGACAAGCGAGGGGTTGGTGTGCCTGAGGTCGACATCGGCGTCGTTGGTACCAATATTGTTCTTGCTGCGCAAAGCCTTGGACTAGGAACATGCTGGGTAGGCTTTTCAAAATTGTTGAGCAGTAATACCGCGCTGGTCGAGAAGCTTGGCGTCGCCCCGCCCTTCGAAATCGCCGAGGCGGTTTGCGTCGGTTACCCTATAGGAAATCCTACGCAGCAGACAATCTCGCGCCAGACCCATCAGATTGTCTGGTGGGAAGACGGAAATATGCAGATTCTGTACTAGGGGAGACCATGCGATGACCACCGTGATTATCGAAAAGGCCGCGGTTGGGCCGGATCACCTTCCGGTCTGGGACGATCCGCATGAAGCGCTCTACAGACGTGTAACTATCGATCCTGAAAAGTGCGATGGCTGCAAACTGTGTGTGGTAGTGTGCCCAGCAAATATTCTCGAACTTTATGGACCAAAAGACGATCTGAAGGCACGCCTCAAGGATGAGGCCACAGGTTGCATGAGCTGTAACAACTGCTTTGCGGTGTGCGCGGGGCAGGGCGTGATTGCTACCGAACCCTACGATTTCGTCGGCTTCTATGAGCAGAAGCGGATTGGCGATTTTGCTTTCCCGAGGAAATTCTGAGTACCGGTTTTGCAGAGAGGTCGTTCGCATGTCTGTATATGTTCACGATCGAATGCTCGAACTGATGGAAGCCGAAGGAGTTAAAACGCTTTTCGGCATCCCTGATCCAAACTTCGTGGCGATGTTTATCGCCGCCGAAGCGCGTGGCTGGCGCGTGATCGCTCCGCATCATGAACAGGCCGGTGCCTTCATGGCCGATGGGTTGTGGCGGATGACGGGATTGCCCGGCGTAATTGTCGGTAATCAGGGTCCGGGTGTGGCTAATCTTGCTGCCGCTGCAATCTGCGCGGCGAAGGAGAATGTACCGACGATTTTTATCGCCGGACAGCGCCAACGCGTTTTCGATCAGCGTGTTAGGCGCGGTCGCTTCCAGTATACGCACCAGCCGGCGTATTTTGAGGCCGCCATGAAATATATCGGTGTCATCGAATATGCTGAACAGACCGATGAGATCGTGCATGAGGCCTTCCGACGTGCACTGAGTGGAACGCCCGGACCGGTCTATATCGAATACCCAATGAACATGGGACAGGCGCAGGTGGATCTTTCGCCTGCTCTTCCGCCTGAGGTGTATCGCCTTACTCATCAGGGGGCCGAGATAAGCAGGATTGCCGAGGCTATCCGTCTGATTGAGGAGGCGGAGGTGCCCGTCCTCCTTGTGGGGCAGGGGGTATTTGTCTCCCGCGCCCAAATGATGGTGGCGGAGCTTGCGGAGGCCATGAAGTGTCCGATCCTTCAGACACCCGGCGGTGCTGCAGTTCTGCCGGGGCTTGAGCGACGGACCTTTCCCTATGCCTCACCGGTCGGAACGCAGATTGTGGCTGCTGCGGATCTTGTGTTGGCAATCGGAACGGAGATCGGAGAACCGCTGCATTACGGCGTCGGGCGGCACTGGGCTAGCGGGAAGACGGGCCGCAAGTGGATATATGTGGAGCGCGATCCGCTGGCGATCGGTGTCAACCGAGCGATCGATGTGCCGCTCGTGGGTGATCTGCGGGACATTGTTCCTCAACTGGTCGCGGCGTTGTCATCTTCGCGGTGTCGGGCACCGCGTGAGCTTGAGGCATGGGAGGCTGCGGCTTCATCCTTCAAAAGCCAGTTGCTGGCGTCGGTACCGAGGCAGTCGACCCCGGTGCATCCGGCCCGCTTTGCCGTAGAGGCAACACGTGTGCTTCCCGAAGATGCTGTGATTGTGCGCGATGGTGGCGCGGTCAGCATCTTCACGGGGGCATACGGTCAGATCGCGCCACGGGACGTGATCTGGTGTCAGAATTTTGGACATCTCGGTACCGGCCTGCCACATGCCATTGGTGCGCAACTGGCTGTAGGCGACACGCGGCGCGTTGTTCTGATCAGTGGGGATTCATCCTTTCTATTCCACATTTCTGAACTTGAGACCGCGGTGCGCAAACAGCTGCCGGTGGTCTGCATCGTTGGCTGTGACTATGCCTTTGGTCTCGAAGTCACAGTGTACAAGGCAGCCTTTGGTCCCCAATCCCCGGAGACCGAAGCGCACTGGGGCAAGCAGCTTCGTCTTGACAGGATCGCCGAAGGCTTTGGTGCGTATGGTGAATACGTGGATCGCGCCGAGGACATCGCTCCAGCAGTGCAACGTGCGCTGGCAAGCAAACGCCCGGCGGTCGTCCAGGTGGCGATCGACGGTCTGGCCAATGCCACCGAGGTGCCCGGCTTCGACGAATTCGCCTCCTGGTATGGCGACGCCGGTTACTGACGTCCCGCGCCTAGTTCTTCGCCACCTCGATTGCTCCCTTTTGGATCAGACGCCTTGTCCGCGCTTCGCGCCCGTATTTCCACCTACTGACAATTTGTCACATGTTAGTTAGTTAGCCAACAAGTATTATGAGGCGTCGTCGTATCCGTTGCGGGCTCCTGTTCCCAGACCCGCGAAAGAGGTCGGCAGCATGGTTGGCGGGTCTGCATCTCTGTTCACGATTGTTCCAGGCCCAGTGGCGGCTTCTGCCGGCAACTCCCTCCACACCCCCGCGCGGTCAGCCAACACCGGAACAGAGGAGCTCTACGTGGCCCGCTGTCAGACCAGGGGCGTGCGCTGTCGCGCCGACA
>JAGWRJ010000940.1 GCA_028869725.1 Alphaproteobacteria bacterium
GCTTTCGCGTCGAACCCATTCCAGATGAGTTCCGAGACAGCTGCGATCGGGCTCGCGCTGGCCAGTGACTTCAAGAAGTCTGGCTTGGCCTCAATTTTTATGTCTCTTACTTGATGGTCGACCATGTCGTTGAACGCCCCCCTGCGTTGATTCGCCATCCTGGCCGCGACTGTCCGTTTGAAGAGAGGCGGGGAGCGGTCATCGGCGAATGTGAACGAATCGAGGATACCGGGTTCAGGAGGGCGCATGCTATGTTCGGCCGCCAGGCAACTGTCTGCCAGTCCGTTGCCCAACGTGGAAGCCAAATCGAAGGTCGTGGTGAGGGCTGCAGCAGAGCCCACAGAGATCAGCCCTTCAAGGCGGTGAGGGTGGCCTGCGAGCTGGCGGGGACATCGCCTACATGCCTTCGCTCCTTCCGCCGATGGCCTAACCCGGTGAGGCAGTCGTTTCGCGGGGCATACTGACTACATCACCGTCCGTCGTTACTTCCAATCACCGCCCAATGACACCAGGGCCCAGCATGGCCGATCTTCTTTTTCTCGATACCGAGTGGAACAACGATGCCGTGCGCGAGCTGGTCAGCTTGGCCTTGGTCAACGCGGATGCCACCCAGTGCTTCTATGCCGAGCGGGCTCCACGGCCCGGAGCGCCGTCATCCTTCGTCAGCAAGGTGGTCTATCCGCTCCTGGACGGCGACGATGCCGCGCTCTCGGATGAGAACTTCGGTGAACAGCTACGGGTGTTCGTGGCCTCCTTCGACCACCCACGCATCCACTTCGACGGGGCGATCGACAAGAGACAGTTGGCGAGGGCGCTGACGGGGTTTGGAACGTGGAGCGGTGAGGTGCCGGCGTGGGAGCCGGTGCTCGTCACACACCAAGGCGTCCTGGGTGAACTGGAGATTTATTTCGGCTGCAGACCCGAGAGGGCGGCGCGCCGACATCACGCAGCCGTGGACGCTGAGGCATTGCGCGCCGCTTACATCAGGATATTGGGTTTGTGAGGTGCGCACACCGCTCAACATGATCGCCTGAACCGACCGAGATTGACCAGCTCTCCGGCACAATGATCATCTATCGACACAGCGGCAGATATCGGCCAAGAGCCGAAAGTCGTGAAAGAACTCGTGTCCTGCTCATTAGCGGACATTCGAATCTGTTTTGATCTTATGGCGCGGAAAGTATCAGCTTACGGAAGCTTCGGTTGCCACCTTACGGACATGCGATAGTGTACAAACTTCTCGCCTAGCTCAACCAGGCGACTGAGATTTGCGTAAATTGAGTACGCGACCTCAAGTTACCTAGTGACGAAGCTCCATTATTCAGCGACGCCGAAACATCGCGCGCTGCTGACCAGAGCCTTCAACGAAGACGTCTTCTCGAGTGAGATGACGACAGGCTTCGAGAACGTCCCAAGGAATTTCGCCCAGTTTGTCGGCCACATCGACGTAGGAGATCATTACGCCAGATGGCCACGACATGCGAACCCGCCGAATGAGATCAGGAAGATCAGGAACCGATGATGCATCATCGTCGACGTAGCCGCCCATGAGCAGGATGCGTCCCCTCCAGACAATGAAATGGCTCTCGCAGCCGGTGTCGCGCCAGACGGAGGGGTACAGCGTCACGCCTTTATCCCCTCCCTGGTAGTAGCGCCACGCCTTCCCCGCCCGGCGATCAAGGTTTATGGGGATATCCTCACCACAGCCGCAGGGACATTTGAGCATCATCCATCTGGGCTGGCCGCGTTGGATGATGACAGCATCGCCAGGCTTGCTGAGCAGGGTGCCGATGTCGGAGCGAGACTCGACTACCGCCTTCAAATTTAAATCAAGATTCTTCATTGGGTAACTTGTTTGCTTTCCATGTCGACGAAACTCGGCAGCCCTACGAGAATCCACTCAGCAAGTACGTAGGCCATTGCCCTAGTCTGTTCCTTCCTGATGCAGTGTTCCTCGGCGCCGCTTCTGTTATCTGTGTCGAAATTGTGGGCGTTGCATGCCTTATGCATCAGTTCGGATGCAAGTACCAACGCATATTGACCTGATTTCAGTTCGTGCTGACGGGCCTGCATCCGAATTTGCATCACACAGTCGAAGAACCATGCCGAACCGTCAATGGGGTGACAGGAGGTAACTCGGCCGTTGAGGAGCAATTCGGGGGCGAACAGGCACTTCACCGAATCCAGAATTGACGCTGTATCTCGACGGTCACCGACGAAGCCATCGACAAAAAGCCCACCCTCCAAGCATGCCAGGTCGCGGAGTACAGGTACCTCAGCCTGCACGCTTTCAAAATCGATAAGTATGGCGTCGTCGCCGCGCACCATAACGTTGGTGGCATGAAGGTCACCATGGATGACTCCCATGCTGACTGGACGACTGTCGCCCTTGAGGAGCAGCTCGCTTAGTTCTTCAAGACTCTTTGTTGCGCCATACTTATCGAATAGGGGCTGTCTAAAACCTGGGATGGGAAGAAGCCTTTGATGGAGGTATTCCTGAAGAGAAACGTCCTTCGGTGCCGCACAATTATGCCAAGCGCGAAACGTCACATTGAAGAGGTTAGCGATCAAGGCTGCAGCACGACCGCCGCGTACGCAGTCCCGCAGGGGCACAGCACCGCCGACGAAGTCGCTAACGATGATGCCAGATTGATGTCCCAGAGCGCAGCGATCCAGGCGCAGTCTTGGACCCAGGTGGTAGGGCAGATGCTCAAGCGCTAGATCGCAGTACTTCATGAACTCGGTGGCAACCTTTCCGCGATCGCCGATTTTGACAAAATAGCGAAAGGGCCATTGCCCGCCGACCTGGTCTACCCGTTGGTGTACGTACGCTCGATAGGCGTTCACGCCTGACAACCCATTTTGCAGCGGTTCCAGACGGACTTCGGCACTGTCCCAGAACGCACGTTGCACAAGCAAGGCATGTTCTACGTCAAGCTCATCTTCGACGTCATCTGGATCGCAGAGCACAACGCGCGGACCCGGTGCGAACGCTTCTCCAGGCGGATGCCACTGAAGGTACGAAAGCACCCCTTGCCAGTCGTCCGATAATTCAAGGACATGAACCAGAGGCGTCAGCTTCGTTGCGTTGAAATCACCGGACCAATCGCCTAGATAGTCGAACTCCTTTTCGGTCAGCCCGGATACTGGCAACTGCAGGGCGTTGATTGCCTCGACGAAAAATCGCCTCAAATATTGAGTGCCAGCATCAGGTTTCACAGGTAGAGGCTGGACAAAGACGAGACACCCGTGCTGCAGCAGCGCAGGAGCCATTCGCTCTAATTGATTGGCAATCTGGCGCGGGCGCTTGTGAGACTGGCGGAAAATAACCGCAGCCGTGGTAGCCAAGCGCCCAGGCTCCAGGAGAGAGGCATCACTGCAGCGATAGATTTTGTAGCCCGGCAGTGCATCAAAATCTATATCGATGCCCTTAGGGATCTCTGGCGTCCAGTCCTCGTCCACTAAACCGATGCGGTTGCGGGATCGAACAGCCGAGAACTTGTGAATGGTCACGACTAGTCCTGTCGTGCAAAGAGGGGTTGCAAATCACCACGGCCAAACACGCCCTGTCGTGAGCAGATAAAACAGCCATCCTGGGGCGTGGCGCGCGCAGGCCGCAGTGTGGAGGCGGAGGCGTTGTAGATCAGGTGTCGCGGGCCTACCGGGACTGCCGTCACTATGCCCAGCAACATGGTCACTGCCAGGGACACAACGGTACCATTGAGCGAAATGACAGATGGCGCAGGTTCGTGAGCCCCTTGAATGTACGGGTCCGCCTTGCGCTCGAAAGCACTCATCATGTCTCGGCGTACTTCCTCAGAGCTCAACAGCCCGGAACACCACAGGCAAGCTTGGTCAGGGCCGAGCAATTGGACTCGACCATAGACGCCAGTAACCTGACCATCGTGGGTCGTGATGGTCGAACCAACATCAACGCAAGGGATCAAGTACTGGTAGGCGACCTGCTGTATGACAGAACGACTACCGTGGCTGTCCGTGCAACACAGGATGATATCGGCACTCAGAAGTTCCTTAGCCACCGCGGCGTGAACGACATCACCGACGACCGAGCGGACGCGAGCCGTCGGCGCGATCGCCTGAACATGACGCCGCGCCAGTTCGGACTTAGGCAGGTCGACATCGGACTCGCTTGCGCCGACCACTCGATTTAGGTTTGTCAGCTCCAGATGGTCAGGGTCGATCAGCACGAAGTCCCGCACACCGAGATGAGCGAGCTGCTGTGCCGCTATCGAACCTGTGCCGCCGAGACCCACGATGCCGACGCGCAGTTCCTGTAGCACCTTCTGCCCCTCGATGCCGAAGGCTCGGACTTGCCGATCGAACATCGGAGCAGCCGTTGTCTCCTCACGATGCGCATCGAACTCGACGGTCAACCTATCTCCGACCGACACAACCCGGATCATATCGGGACGACCCAAGAGCCGAGCACACATTCCTCCGTCACTCAGTACCAACGCAGCATGGGGCTCTTCAAGACCCCGTCTCGCTAGGAATGCAGCGAGTTCGCGTTCGCCCTCGTCATCCGTGCGGGAGAACCGCGGCGACTGGTCACCTGGATGAGTGTGCACGAATACCAGCGAGAGACTGGCGAGCTTGGCGCGCTTAGTCACCCGCGCCACGAAATCGGGTCTCAATTCGGCATGGATGGGGCTTCGTCGGGCGTAGTCAGCATCCTCGGGAAGAACAATCTCCCGGACGAGTAACGCCCGGCGCCCCTGTTCGAGTCGCGACGTCAATAGCACAGCGCACCGCTCGTCTTTGTGCCCTAGCACGGTTGAACGCAGTGCGGCCAGGTCGCTGGAGGCGATGCGCAGGTCGATCATTGCAAGAACGCGAGCCGGTTGAGAATCACCTTGTAGAAGGTGATGAGCGTGTCTCGGCTGGGGTTCCAACTCTGCACATGCCAAGAGAACCACGTCGTGGTGCGTCCAGGTTCAATATCGCCGGGAATGGGATTGGCATCGTTGGTGTTCTGCGGCGTTTGACCGCCAGCAAGCCGGAAGTTATTTGGCTCGACCCAAAAGCAGTCGGGCTGAGCCGCAGGGTAGCCCGGCGGGGCCACGAACAGAACGTCCGCCGCAGGGCGGTTCCAGCCGGTGACGGACACTGCCGGAATGCGAATCAGCATACCGCCGTTGGACAATTGCGTGGGTACGGGCGGCTGAAAGCCGTTGGCCGCGCAGTGCTCGACGAGCTCTTGAAGTTGGGCCTGGATCATGCGCAACCAAAAGTGGCAGGTGGAACGGCGTAGAAATGCTTCGGCGGGTTCTGAAGATCGAGGCCCTCGCCATCGGAGAGAGCACGGTCTGGAGCATCACCATGCTCCTCAAGGAAAAGTTGATAGTTGGCGGGCACGCCGGCTATCGCCTTGATCTCCATAGTCGTCAGCGAGGCACGGTCGGTGTCGAACTTCTTGTTGTCGACGAAAAAGTGATAGTTGGCGGGTTTATGTTCGTTCATGGTGGAACTCCTGGTGTCCGGCGTGAGCCAAAGGCGGAAATCCTAGAGGCTTCTGAGCCGCAGCGAGCACGTCGGTCATCTCTGCGCGATTCACAAGCTCCAGCGGCTGGGTAGCCAGCGACTGGTCAGGCGGGCGGTCCAACTGCAACTGCCGCAGAAGATAGAAAGCGAGAGCCTTTCGGCAAGATAACTTCAGGCGGCCGCGGGACATGTTGAAGTCGATCTCGGTGGCGCGCCGCTGGCCATCAGTCAAGCCCGCCCGAGGCGCGAGAACAATGTCCATGTGGGTATGCCACGACTCGTCGTCGACTCCGGATATGACGGTCTCGCGACGGTCTTGCACAGCGCGAATGCGCGAGATCACGAAGTCCCTGAAGTCGCCATTCTCGTGACACCAAGCCCTGACGTGCCAGCGCTGGCCATCGGATGCAAGCGCGTGGGGCGCGATCCAGCGCAGGGTCGGGGACGGTCGGCGCATCGACTGATACATGACCTTCAACTCCTCACCGTCGCGGATGGCCCATAGGAGCTGCAGCAACGTATCCGTAACGATGGGGCGAGCGGGATATCGCACGACGTCGCATGCGGGCTGCCAGCCAATGAACGATGATGCGGTCGAGAGAGCGCCTGATGACAAAACCACCAATTCGTCTAGGTACGACTGCGGGTCATGGCGAGCCGTGGCGGGTTTGAACGCGGCGGTGGCGCGATAAGTCTTAAGGCTCTTGTCGTACTCCAGGTTTCCAGGAGCAAGCTCGGCGTAGCGGGCCAGGTCGGCAGAAGCCTGCTGGGGCGAGATCCGGAAGAATTCAACCAAATCGCTGCGATTAACTGTGCGCTCCCAGCGCAGGCGGAAGTCTATGAACTCAAGCCGACGCTCCGCACCCCAAGGGGGCAAATTGTCACGAATCTCCGGTGGCAAAGGAATCATTCGATTTAGTAGATGCATCTATTATGTAGACCCATCATGCCATGCGGACGTGACGGATGCAAGCGATCCAAAGAACCTGACACTACGCTAGGCCCCTCGATGGTCCGTTCTCTACCTCGTCAATGCAGAGTGGAACTTCCGTTTGGGGTCGGTTTCCGCCGGTCGACATGGGCTTGCAACTGATGAGACTGGTCGGCGGGCTGGTCACTGTCGATTGGTCGTGTGATGTATTCGCCCCGGTGCACGCATGAGGTCTTTCCTCTCACGACCAGCGTGAAACCCGGGCCTGGACGACCCAAGTCCTGATTAGCCCGAGCTAGGCCGTTTTGGATTACTAACTCTGGCTAGTGATCCATCGGCCGGCCAACCTTTTCTGGTCAATTCGCACCGCCCCGTGGGCCTTGTTCCTGGTGTGGTGGTACGCCATCAGCGCTCCAGGCTGTCCTGGATTGGGTTACCCGTCTCTCGTGCCGGCGACCATGTCGACCGAGGATGAGCGTTCGCTTTCGAAGGTTGCCGGGCGACGGCGAACATGCCGAACGCATCCGCGGACCACTTCACTCCATTTTCGTCGCGACCAGCACTGGTCGTCATCACGGTCCGCTTGTCCTGGACCTTTTGGCTGGGTAATTCCAAGCACCCCAGGTTCGCTTGAGGAGTCGGCCAAGTGGTGGGCGCTATCCACGCGTTTAGAAGGTCCTGTCGCCGAACTGTGGGTGCATTCGTGGCGGGCGTTTGGACGTCCAAACGAGGTCGAGGTTTGGGCGGCGTCCAACCCCGTTTAGGGGGTTGTACCCGGGTCAAAACCCCCGTTTTTGACGTCCAAGTTCCGTCCAAGTGGGTTAGCTGGTGGGGCGAATAGCCTTGAAACCGTTGCTGCGCTTAGGCCCGTTCAGCATACGGATATTCTGGCGCATCAGCGGCGTGTGTTGCGCGGAGTCGTCGCGGGTCATCGTGCGGAAGCAGGGTTGGCGCGGGCGCGGCGCGGGAGTAGAAGGTGGGTTTTCCGATTGCGGAGTGTCGCATGGTCGCGAACCCCGTTCCC
>JAGWRJ010000941.1 GCA_028869725.1 Alphaproteobacteria bacterium
CAGCACGACGACGGCGCAGGTCCGGTGATTCTTCGAGACGTACTGCCGGATAGCCGCGTAGTTCGACGCATGGAACTTCTTGGCCAGCCGCACCGGCGTCAGAATCTCGAACGGCAGCGCTTCTGCCTGATCGCGAAAGGTGTCCAACTGGAAGAGCACCTCCGACGCGAAGGTATTGGCTTCGCGATCGAACAGATCCGCGGTATCCGGATCCAGGGCGTTGTCACCATCCTGGACCAGCGAATACATCGGGCGCTGCCAAGGCAGGAAGCCGTGCGCGGACTCGTGCAATCGCACGAAACGCTGCTTCACCTTCATCAGGGTGCGATCGATGAAGATCAGCCCTTCGGAAGCGTGAAACAGCCCCATGACCTTGGAGAGCGCACGCCGGATCGCCTGCCCTGCTTTCTCGGCCTTGGCCACGATCTTGGCGACGAAGGACGGATTGAGGACGTCTTCCTCGAGTTCCCTGATGCGGGCCACGCGCATGATTTCGTCGATCGGCGTAGGCAACACGCCGAGGGCACCGGCTTGCTGCAGGGCGCGCTCCGCTTCCTTGCGAACCCGAGCCAGTTGGCCGGGCGTGAGTGTCGAGTCGTCCGGCCGTGGCACGGCTACTTCTTCTTTGAACGAAGAAAGGTCAGGTATTCGAGCAGCTGCGCCTCTTCTTCCGAGTTCAGGTTGTCGATCGCAAACGTCGCAGCGCGACCATGCTTGGCCCCTTCTGCGCGCTGCGACGCGCCCGGGAGAATGTAACCAGCACGCTGCATGAGCGTCTCGTAGTCGACGTTCAGGACGGTCGACAGGGTGTGCAGCACATGCGGCGACGGCTTGCTGATCTTGCCGCTTTCGAGCTGACTGAGATAGCCGTTGGACACTTCCTTGTTCGTGGCTTCCTCCACGTCCCGCAGCGTCATCGACACGTCCTGGCGCGCCTTGCGCAGATATGCCCCAAGCGGATTAGCGGCCGTCGTTTCCGACGTCGCTCGTGTATCCCTCTTCTCTGTCATGTGAACCACCCACCGCGCGGGGCGCGGCTTTTCGACTACTCGAAGGGTAGCAGATAAATCTAAGTTCGTAAAGCATGCTCAATTAGTGCTTTACAAATTTAGCAAGCACCATATAATGAGCACAAACCGGCGCGGTGCCGGCACAGAGCAAATTCCGACATGAACGCTGAAGCCAACAGCACCAACAACGCCGGCCACCAGGTCATCCAGGTCGCCGATCTCTCCCTGGCCTTTCGCGAAAGCCAGGTGCTGACGACCACCCCCACCGGAGCGCAGCTCGCTCAGGCGGCGGGCTTTGCCCCAGACCAGGGCGCCACGGTGCTGGCCGTGCTCGCGGACGGCGAACTGGAGGACGTGCGGCCAACGGAGGTGGTCGATCTGGCCACAACCTCTCGCCACTTCGTGGTCGTGCTGAGCGACCGCCTCTACAAGCTCGCCATCAACGGCACGGTCTACGAATGGCCTGCCCGGATCATCTCGGGCGGCCAGCTGCGCAAGCTCGGCCAAGTGCCAGACGACATGGTGCTCTATCAGACCCTGCCCGACGGAGTGGAGCGCTTCCTCGGCTCGCACGACCTGGTCGACTTGGACGGCCCGGGCATCGAGCAGTTCATGGCGAAGGCGCGCCAGTGGAAACTCAACGTACAAGGCGTGCTGCTGACCGTCCCGCACCCCACCATCGTCGTGCGTCAGGCGATCACGGACGCGGGCTTTGATGCCACCAAGCCCTGGATCATCGTATTGCGTGTTCATGGCGAACCCAAGCGCGAGGTGGGCCTCTACGACGTCATCGATCTGCGCACGCCCGGCATCGAAAAGCTGCGCCTGACCCCGCGTGAAGTGAACAACGGAGAAGGGGCCGCCGCCGCCCCTCTCCGCATGTTCGCCCTGCTCCCGGCCGACGCGCGCTTCCTGGACAGCCTGGGGTGGCGCTGGGAAACGCGCATCGAGAGCACGCCGGACGGGAAGAGCCGTCGCTGGCTGCTGATCCACAACTACCCATTGTCCCAGGGGTTCACAGTGGAACGCACGCTGCTTGCCCTGGAAATCCCCCTCACCTACCCGGGCGCGCAGATAGACATGTTCTACACGTATCCGGCGCTGGCCTTGACAACGGGCCAGCCGATCCCGAGCACCCAGGTGTCCGCCGTCATTGGAGGGAACACCTTCAACGGCTGGTCCCGCCATCGCGGCCCGGCATCAGCGTGGGATCCGCAGACGGATAACGTCGTCACCCACCTGGCCCTGGTGGAGTCCGCCATGCTGAAGGAGGTCCAGGGATGAGCGCGCCCACTGTTCTCGCTCTTGCCGGCATCCAGCACGAGCAGCTGCGCGCCCACCTCTTTCCGGGCGATGGCCTCGAAGCAGCAGCGATATTGCTCTGCAGCCGTTCGGCCGGACCGCGCGTGCGCTTGCTGGTTCGCGGCATGACCCTGGTCCCCTACGAGGCGTGCCGTGAGCGTCGGCCCGACTTCGTCGCCTGGCCCGGCGCCTACGTGGAAGAGGCGCTGGAGCGTGCCGAGATGGATGACCTGACGCTTGTCCTCATCCACTCGCATCCCGGTGACCAGTTCGCCTTTTCGAGCCTGGATGACACCAGCGATCGTCTGCTCATGCAAAGCGCGCTCGCTAACCACGGTGCATTTCATGGCAGTGCCATCATGATCCCGAGCGGCGCCGTCCGCGCGCGCTGGTATGGTCCGAACCTGACGCCGCAGCTGATCGAACTGGTGACGGTGACCGGCCACAACATTGCATACTGGTGGGCGCATGATGCGGTCCATGGCGCGCCGAGCCCACGGCCCATCGCGTTCACCCAGGCCATGACGGCAGAGATGGGACACCTCACGGCGATGGTGATCGGCGTGTCGGGCACGGGGTCGGTCGTGGCTGAGCAGATCAATCGCCTGGGCTTCGGGCGCGTGAAGCACACCGACTTCGATGTCGTCGAGTTCAAGAACCTCAACCGCATCCTCAACTCCAAGACGAGCGATGCGGCCACGCGGCGGCCCAAGGTGGACATG
>JAGWRJ010000942.1 GCA_028869725.1 Alphaproteobacteria bacterium
CGAGCCGTTGCGTCGGTCCATTGCCCCCGACGATGTCGCAGCCAAGCGCAGCCTCGAACTCATCGAGCGCTCTGTCGCCCGGCTCGATACGCTTGTCTCTGATGCGCGCGATCTTGAGGAAGCGGTTGCCGAAGTGCTCTATCCCGAGGCCCGGCCGCTGGACCTGTCGGAGTTTGTCACCAACCTTGCGCAGTCCTATGCGGAAGCCCTGGCACTGCAGAAAAAGCGTCTGACGCTGGCCATTACGCCTGGCATCACGGCCTACGGCAATGAAGACCTGCTCGAACCGGTGCTCGAGAATCTCCTCGAAAACGCAGCCAGCTTCACCCGCGAGGGTGGCGCCATCGAGCTGTCACTCAGCCGGGCGAACGGACTTGCCAGACTGGTCGTCGCTGACCGCGGCCCGGGAGCGGATCCCCAGCATCTGCCTCACCTCTTCGACCGTCACGCAAGCTTTCGCACCGGGCAAAGCAACACCATGCACCACCAGGGTCTGGGCCTTTGGATCGTCAAGCGCAATGTGGAAGGTCTGGGTGGCACCGTCGCCGCGCACAATCGCGAGGGTGGTGGCTTTGAAGTCGCCATCTGCCTGAAACTCAAGCCCTAATGCGGCGTCTCAACCTTGTCACACCCGCAGCCTGAGACCCGTGCCATGGTGCGTCTGCGCTGTGGTGTCCACACACGGCGCCTGGGACCCCTCCCAGCTCCCCCGGAACCGCAGTCTGCCCCCCAGCCTGCGGTTCCTTCCTTTCCCGACCTACGCGCACACGCGACATTACCCGCATCCTTAGACGCTGAGCTGTGTCGTCTCGATTTTGATAGTGCCCGACAGCGTGCGATGTACGGGACAGCGATCAGCAATTTCCATCAGGCGCGCTGCTTCCGCGTCACTGAGATCTCCATCCAGATGAATCTGCCGGGTAATGCGCTCAAGCGAGGGCATCGGCTCACGGCCCGCGTCCTCGACATGGACACGTTCATGGCTGAGACGGACGTGGACATCGCGCAGCTTGAGGTTCTTGCGGCGGGCGTAAAGGCGCAGCGTCATGGCCGTGCAGGTACCGAGCGCAGCGAGCAGCAGATCATAGGGCCCGGGCCCAAAGTCATTGCCGCCCAACGCACGTGGTTCGTCGGCGATAAGGGTATGGGCGCCCGCCCGTACGCGCATTTCGAAATCCCCGCCATGGGTTTCCCGGACTTCCACAATTCCTTGCGGCAGCTGCTCCATGTTCATCCTCCCGTGCGATAAAGATAGTTGTCCGGCAGACCGAGCCGACGACAGGCCTGCGCCGGCGGTGCCGACGCGAGGACGATGCGTTCACCCGCCTGCCCGGCAAAACGAACAAGACGCCGTTCGAAGCCGCCAAGTTCGTCCTTCAGCCCCAGACGGATACGCAGAGGCTCTGGCACAAGGCTAATCGCAGCGCGTACCAGAATCTGCTGGAACCACCGCAGTGGTCGGGGCAGGACCGGGGCGTCGTTCACGATCTGCAAAAATTCCTGGATGATGTCCGAGCGCTCGAGACGGGGATACATGGCATCAAACTGACGGAAGAGCTCAGCCTCACGGGCTGGCGCACCGACCGCACCATAGAGGCGGGCGGCTGCGAGCGCCTCGCGATAGAACTGATCCCGCTCGGCGGCACTCAGGGTACGGACGTACGTAGAGTATGCGGTCAGAAAGCCGAAGCTTGCCGTCGCCTGAACCCAGTTGAGGAGCTCCGTGTCCAGGGCACAAAAGAGCTCGCCATTGGGCGTCGTGCCCGTTACCCGGGCATGCATGCGGTTCACATCAAGGATCATCTTTTCGGCGCGCTCACGCGCGGCATAGACCGTCACCATGGCCGCCATACCGGTACGGCGCATGCGCGCGACCGGGTTGCGCCGGAAATCGGAAAAGCGCCAGACCCCTTCGCGCACGCGCGGTTCGGCAAGCTCGAGCAGGACCGCTGTTATGCCGCCTACAAACAGGGCCACCGGGTTCTTGAAGACGCGCCAGGACACCGAGTCCGCCGCGCACAGCGCCAGCGCTCCCTGCGGAGTGAGAAAGTCTGCACCGGGCGCCGTGCCCAGAAGCGCCACGACGGCGTCATCCAGCGCGTGGGACAGGAAAGTCGTCATCAAAACCCGAACAGTGGCAGGCCGCTCGCCACCGACAGATGCGGCCGATAGGTAGTGGTATCATAGGCACGCGCCACATCGACGCGCTTTTGTCCGTAAAGCAGCGCGTCAATGGCCACATCACGCAGACAGCCATTGGTCAGAGCACACATGCGCCCGCTGCGACTGTGCCCCAGCAGTTCCACTGCGAGTGCGCCGAAGCCATGGGCAACCTGTCGGTCGGTGGCGTCCGGCGGCCCGGAGCGCATCAGATAGGCAAGGTTCTGCACAATAACCCCCTCACGGCTCACCCTGGTGCAGGCCTGCCCCAGGGCCTCACCGATACCGCCAAGCCGGCGCCGGCCATACGCGTCAGGTGCCCCCTTCTGGTGCGGCGCCCCGTCGATCATCCGGGCGCCTTCGGAGATGACAGCGACGCAGGAGTGCGACGGTGCCGACAACCGATCGGCTTCTAGAAGCTCGGCTGCGCTCCTTGCATCGAACGGCACTTCGGCGATGAAGGTACGATCGGCGTCCGCAAGAAGGCCGGTGTAGAGCGCCGTCTGACCTGACAGACGTCCGAACAGTTCGACAATCAGGATCCGCTCATGGCTGGCCGCAGTGGTGCGCAGTGCCGAGATTGCATCGACCGAGCGAGTGATGGCGGTAGAAAATCCTATGGCGTAGTCGGTGCCAAAAACGTCATTGTCCATGGTCTTCGGGATCGAGATGACCGGTACCCCCTCTGCCGAGAGGCGTGCGGCGAAGCGCAAGGTCCCGTCGCCGCCGATTGCAATGACTGCATCAAAACCGAGGGTGGCGATCGCATCCAGCACAAAGGGTGTAGCATCAAGGCTCGGCCGTCCTTCATAAGCTCCCTTCAGATGAGCCGGGGCCAGTTCTTCGGGCAGATTCTGCGGCTCCAGCCGGCTGGTATGCAGTATCGTGCCGCCGTCCCTGCTGATATCGCGCACGCTTTGCGGCGACAGCGGAACAAGCCACGTATGCCAGTCTTGCCGGTTTGCCGGATCGAGTGCCAGAAGACCAAGCCAGCCACGCCGGATTCCGGTGACCGACCAGCCGCGCGCCGCCGCAAGGTCAACGATGGTCTTGATGGTTACGTTGAGGCCGGGCACATCACCGCCGCCGGTCAGGATCGCAAGTTTCATGATACGGGCAACGTCCTCACATCGACATCCTTCCTGCCAAAGGAGGAGCGTAAAGCGAAAGGGCCCTCTCTTTCCAGATCCAGATCATCCACCAACGCGACGGCCCTCCGCTGTCAGAGCAATGAGACAGCGCTCTTGCAATTAAGGCGTCATCACATCTCCTGGCTCCATATACGCCAGAGCGCGTTGCGTGCATCGCCATGCCGGGGTCGTGCATTCATACAGGCCTGATATATATATGATTATTCTTGCTCGTCCGGTTTCCATATGCTCCTTGCGGCGTACCTCTTGCTGACGCGCGCAGGCGGCTGACAAATTATCGCAAGACTTTGCATCCATTCCGGTGTATATTGATCTTTGTGTTTACTACTGAAGGCGCTTGGTCACGCGGCGTGAACCATTCCTGCTTTCAGCTCTTTGGGGCATGTTCAACCAACGGCGTTCGCGCAGTCGGACGCCTATTTGGGGCATGTTCCTCCGACGGCCTGCATACTGTCGGACATAAGAGCCAGCGGTAAGCCCAATCCTTCCCGATGGCAATTTGGTCAAAGCGTTCGTGGTCGTTGATCATGGGCGCGTATCGTTCGGCATTGGCGAGATCGCAAATGCCGGGCAAGGCAGCGCCATGCCCGTACCTCACCTCCTTGAGGACAAGGCGTGACACGAAGCAGGAGACGAACTGATGTCTTTCGAGCGCCGTACGTGCAGCAAACGCAGAACTGGACGGTTCAGGAAAGTCCCACATATCGCATCGCTCAGCGCCTGCATCCTGGCCATCGTGATGTCCGGCGTCGGCGCGCAGGCACCCTCAAGCACCGTCAGGCTCAAATCCCCACTGGCGGCGAAGCTTCAGCCGCCATATCGAACCTACCCAGGGGTAAGTGCCGACATCCTTGGCATCAGGACCGGCATGTCGGCCGCCCAGGCCGAGGCGATTGCTGAAAAGAAACTGGGGGGCAGGATCAGGCCACAGCTACTGCGTTCGCATGCCTCCCTCGTCTACGGCCCAGGAAACTTTACCATCCAGTCGCCTCCTTACCTCAC
>JAGWRJ010000943.1 GCA_028869725.1 Alphaproteobacteria bacterium
CGCGAAAGACGACATGCGGCTTCACGGCAAAGTAGCGCTGATTTCCGGCGGCGCGAGCGGCATAGGCGCGGCGACAGCGAAAAAATTCGTCGCCGAGGGGGCCAAGGTCGCAATTGGCGACCTGCAGGCAGAAAAGGGCCGTGCCCTTGCCGAGCAGCTCGGCGCCAATGCGCTCTTCACTACCCTCGACGTCACCTCAGCCGAAAGCTGGGGTGTTGCGGTTCGTCGGGCGCAGGATCACTTCGGAGCGTTGACCACGTTCATCAATTCGGCCGGAATTTCGGTGCCGGCCAATATCGAGCAGGAGACGCTGGATGGTTTCAGCCGAACCCTCGACATCAACCTTAAGGGCACGTTCCTGGGCTGCCAGCATGGCGTGGCAGCCCTCAAAGCCGGCAAGGGTGGGGCAATCGTCAATCTGGGCTCGACGCTGGGCGTACGCGCTGGCGCCATATTTCCAGCCTATGCCGCCTCCAAAGGCGGCGTGCGGCTGCTGACCCGGGCGGTCGCACTGCACTGCGCCGAGCAGAACTACGACATCCGCGTGAACGCGGTGCTACCAGGGGCAATCCACACCGAAATGGTGGAAGGCTATATCGCCGCCGGCGTTGCGGCTGGGGGCACGCGCGAACAGGTGGTCGAGGGTTTTGCCTCGGTACACCCGATGAAGCGCCTGGGCCAGCCTCACGAACCGGCCGATGCCATCGCCTGGCTTGCATCCGACGAGGCTGGCTTTGTCACGGGAATCGATCTGCCGGTCGACGGCGGTTACCTGGCCTGAAGGAGATTGCGATGAGCGAAGCCGCGACCACGACCAAAACACCGCCTCTGGAAGCAATCGATGCGTTCGACCCTGCACTTCTGCAGGATCCCTATCCGTATTTTGCCCGCCTGCGGGCGGAAGCTCCGGTTTGGCGTGACCCAAAGACCGGAATTGTCTCGGTATCGACCTATGATCTCATCATGAAGGTCAATGCGCAGCCGCGGCTGTTCTCCAACGACTTCAGCGCCCAGCTGCGGTCTGGGACCACAGGTGACATCGATCCGGACGAACTGGCAATTCTGGGTCAAGGGGTTCCGGTGGTGAGCACCATGCTGACCGCTGATCCGCCCGTGCACACGCGCTATCGCAAACTGGTGATGAAGGCCTTCACCTATAAGCGTGTCGAGGGCATGGGCGACTATGTAGCCGGCGTCGTCCATAACCTGATTGACCGGTTCATCAAGGACAGGCGGTGCGAGTTCAAGAGCCAGTTTGCCAACCATCTGCCCATGACCGTGATTGCCGATGCCCTTGGGGTACCTCGTGCCGACATGGATCGTTTTCGCCTGTGGTCGGATGCTTTTGTAGTCCAGCTGGGGGGCGTATCGGACAAGGCCACGCGCCTTGACGCTGCCCATCGCGTCATCGAATTCCAGCGCTACTTCATTGACAAGATCGAGGAAAAGCGGGCGCATCCGACGGATGACGTCATCTCTGACCTTGTTCATGCAGACCTCGCCGAAGAAGGCGATCCGCGCAAAATGGACTATCCCGAACTTATCTCCATTCTGCAGCAGCTGCTCGTAGCCGGGAACGAGACCACCGCCCATTCGCTGACGGCCGGCCTTTATTTCCTGATCTCAAATCCGGAGCAGCTGCAGCGCCTGCGCGATGATCCGTCCCTCATGCCAAATTTCGTGGAAGAGACGCTTCGCTATCTCACACCGACCAACAACATGTGGCGCCTGGCGACCGCCGACACGGAAATAGGCGGCATGCCCATTAAAAAAGGGGAACTCATTCTCCTGCGCTATGGGTCGGGCAATCGCGACACCAATCATTTTCCCGATGCTGACCGCTTTGATGTCGGCCGCGGTAATGCCAAGAGCCATCTGGCCTTCGGTGCAGGGATCCACACCTGCATCGGCGCCCAGCTGGCGCGGAAGGAAATGAATACTGCCTTCCCGATTCTGCTGGAGCGCCTCCAGAATCTGCGGCTCGCCAAAGGAGCCGGACCCTTGCGGTACAATCCCAACATCCTGTTACGTGGCGTGCTCGAACTGCATATCGAATTCGACGGGGGTTGATGATGGCAAATCGTGATCGGGTACTGGCGTTCATTGCAGCCTGGGAGCGCAAGGATGTGGATGCCATCATTGCGGCGATGACCTCCGATGCGGTTTATCACAACATTCCGATGCCGCCGGTGCAGGGGCATGAGGCCATTCGGGCGCTGATTGCACAGTTTCTTACCCCCGCAGAAGCGGTGCGCTGGGCCGTTCATGCGATAGCCGAGACGGCGAACGGGACGGTTCTGACCGAGCGCACCGACACGTTCCAAATGGCCGGCGGGAAGATCATCACCCTGCCCGTGATGGGAGCCTTTGAATTCCGGGACGGCAAGATCTCGGCGTGGCGCGATTACTTCGATCTCGCCCAGTTCCAGTCCCAGATGGCCTAGCGTCCCGCGGATTCCTTGGCCCAGGCAAGGCCGCGGCGTAGCAGATCGTAGAACACCGGAAGATCCCAGGCGCAGCGCTCTACCGCGGGATAGAAGTCCATAAGCGGCTGCATGTCGTAGTGACCGCGGCAATGACCCAGCGTCAGGTAGAGGACGGTCCCCCTGCCCAATGGATGCAGGTAGAACACCGGATGGCGTGCCCGCTCCCATCTGTCGTCGACAAAGCCGGTGGCCTCCCCTTCGAACTGCGTATCCAGAAGAACGTGCAGCTTGCCGTAGGTCTCGACGAGATAAAGCTCATCATTGGTCTCGAACGGCGCAATGCCGGTCGTGAGAGGGTGAGATGGATCGGCGACCTCTACCCGATAGGGCTTGATGGGCGGGTGGGCAATAAACATGCTGCCCAGGGTCTGCATGAAGTGTGGTGCCCAACGCGGCGAATCAACCTTGCCGTTCTCCAAAAAGCGCAGGATGGAATTGGTTCCATGCAGGGCATACCAGCGCCCCCCAGCTTCCACCCAGCGCCGCAGTGCCTCCTGTTCCTCGAGACTTGGAACAACGTCACAGGTATAGGTAACTAGAAAATCGCTGTCGCAGATTGCCGTGATGTTGGAATAATCCTCGAATACACGCACGCGGACGCGCGGATCTTCCGCCAGCAGCTTCAGAAGTTCGAGGCGGGCAAAATCAATGTCGTGATATTTGCCCCCGGCGACGAGCGCACAGCGGATCTTCGTCTTAGCATCCATGACCGCGCCCTCAATACTGCACGCGCTTGGTGAACCCGCCGTCGATCACGATGTTGGTGCCCGTCATGAAGCGGCATGCTGGCGAGGCGGCAAAGGCAATAGCCCGCGCGACCTCCTCGGCATTGCCAAGCCGTCCCATGGGAATGGCGGCAACGGTCGAATCATAAATGGGGCGCATATGGGTCTTCACCATGTCCCATGCTCCCCCGTCGACATAGATGGGCCCTGGCGACACAGTGTTGACGCGAATGCCTTTGGGTGCGAGCGCCTGCGACATGGCATGCGCATGATTGATCACAGCCGCCTTCATTGCGTTGTAGGCCTGGGGACCCAAAAACTCTTCGAGTGCCGCGGTCGTCGAGATCGCGACGATGGCACCGTTTTTGGATTTCTCCAGGAACGGAAGTGCTGCCTGTATGCCGCGCCAGGTGGCAAGAAGATCAAGATTGAACACGGCCTTCCAGGTGTCCTCGGACGCCGGTCCGCCGCCCGCCGAGGCGAAGGAGATAAAGATGTCACAGCCGCCCAGCCCTTCAGCCGCGCGCTTGACCCAGGCGCTGTAAGACGGTCCGTCGGCCATATCCACGCTCTCGCCAATGACCTTGACCCCTTTGGACTTCAGCGCGCTCACCGCGGCATCAACGCCCTCCTTGCCGCGGGCACAAATGGCGAGGTCACAGCCCTCCGCCGCCAGGACCTCTGCCGTAGCCCGGCCGATACCCTTGCTCGCTCCGGCCAGAACCGCCTTGAGCCCTTTAAGTCCGAGATCCATCTGCCACGCCTCCCTCGCTAAATTAGACAGGATAGATTGTTTTTTTATGAGGCGATTATACTGTGCGTGCGAGAGCCGTCTACCGCTCCGCACAGATAAATCGCGCGAATTCGGGAGAACTGAATGGATTTGGCACTGGCACCGGCAGACCTGGCCTTTCGCGATGAGGTCCGCGCCTTCCTGTCACGCAGCTTTACCCCGCAGTTGCGTGCCGCAACGCGGCGCCAGTCGGGAGTGTTCGCCGAGAAGGAATTGAATCAGCGCTGGCAGCGGATCCTCTTCGAGCGCGGCTGGGTGGCGCCATCATGGCCGGTGGAATATGGCGGGACCGGCTGGTCGGTGGTCCAGCGCTATATCTTCGATACCGAATGCGCAGAAGCCGGGACGCCTGCCCTGCCCGCGATGGGACTGCAGATGTGCGGTCCGGTTTTGATGCGCTTCGGCACGCCAGAGCAGAAGGCATTCTTTTTGCCTCGGATCCTGTCTGGCGAACACTATTGGTGTCAGGGCTATTCCGAACCCGGGTCAGGCTCCGACCTGGCCAGTCTGCAATGCCGCGCGGTGCGCGACGGCGACGACTATGTCATCACCGGTACCAAGATCTGGACGACGCATGCCCAGTTTGCAAACTGGATGTTTGCCCTGGTCCGAACGCGCAGCGAAGGCAAGCCGCAGGCCGGCATCACGTTTCTGGTGCTGCCGATGGAGTCACCCGGCCTCAGCATTCGTCCCATCATCACGCTGGCTGGGGAACATGAAGTGAACCAGGTATTCTTCGATTCCGTACGGGTGCCCGTGGCCAACCGGATCGGCGAGGAGAATGACGGCTGGACGGTTGCCAAATACCTGCTCGAATTCGAGCGTGGCCACGCCTTCGCTGCGCGCATCCGCGCGGCGCTGCGGCAGGTGAAAATGTTGGCAGCAGCAGAAGCCAGCGGCAGTGGTGTTCCCCTGGCCGAGGATGACGACTTTCGCCGCAGATTGGCCGAAGCGGAAATCGCTGCGGATGCTGTAGATTTTACGGAACGCCGAATCATCTCCCAGCTGGCCGCCGGCGGCAGCACGGGCGATGCAGCCGCATCGATGCTCAAGCTCAAGGGAACCGAAACCCTGCAAACCGTCACCGAGCTGGCACTGGAGGCCATCGCCTATTATGCCGCGCCTGACCAGCGGCAGGCTCTAGGGCTGGGCGCCAATGTTCCCGAAATCGGCCCTGAGCACGCCATCACGGTCTCGGCGCGCTATCTCAATACGCGGGCTGCGACCATTTACGGCGGCTCGAGCGAGGTCCAGCGTAATATTCTCGCTCGCCTTGCTCTTGGCCTTTAGAGTGGATCAAGGCAAAAGACAGTCTGTCCGGTTTCAAACCGGCCCGAACAGGCAATGGGGAAGTGGGGCAGTAATGCGTGGACTTGCAGAACTCGAACCTGAGGGCCTGGCCCCGGAGGGCGCTGGCTGGCAGCAGCGCAAGAGCGCCCAGACGCGCATCGCCATTCTGGAAGCTGCCATCGACTGCCTCGAAAAGCACGGCTATGCGCGCACCACCACGCAGCTTATCGCCCAGGTGGCGGAAATTTCACGCGGTGCCATGCTGCATCATTACGCCACCAAGCAGGAACTGATCTCCTCGGTCATCGACTACACGATGTACAAGCGCATGGAGCAGTTTATTGCCCGCATCAATGCGCTCAGCGAAGCTGAACGCGTGAAGGAGCATGCCGGTATCGAGCTTTACTGGCAGAGCCTGCTTACGCGGGAGTTTACCGCCTATCTCGAACTGATGCTCGCGTCACGCACCGACGACGAGCTTCGCAGCATCTTTCTGCCCAAAGCCCGCCACTATGACCGCGTCGAGCGTCAGGAGATCATGCGGGTGTTCCCGGAATGGGCCGACAAGAAGAAGGAGTTCAATCTTGCCATGGACTTCTGCATTGCGACCATGGAAGGGCTCCTTCTCAACCGGGACATATGGGACGACCTGAAACGGCGCCGCATGTTGCGAGAGTTCGTCTCCCGCACAATTCTGATGCTGCGCGACAGCCAGCTGCCGCTGCCCAAGACGAAGTAACCGCCTCAGCCGATCTGTTCGAGCAGGATCGCGTTGACGTCTGCGGACCGCTCCAGATGCGGCATATGCCCGGCGCCCTCGATCCAGCGCACCACAAAGCCCTCTGGCAGAGATGCCGGGTCAGGGGTGCCGACGATGGCATCCTGGCGCGAGGCGATCACAGTAGCTGCGGGAATGCGTGGCAGATCCGCCGCAAGCGCCTGCGCATCATTTCCGCTGACAAGTTGGTCTCTCAGCACGCTCAGTGCATTCTCGACATCGTCCAGGCGCTTGAAGCGCATCATGTCCTCGATCATGTCCTTGCTGACAAGATCCGGATCAGCGAACAGCATTTCGAGGTAGGGTTTGACATCACGAGCTCGTCGAGCTTCGACGATGCCGGTAAGAAATTCCTCGTTCAGTCGGGTTCCCGGCAGATGAGCCGGACAGATCAAGGTAAGCGATGCGGCGCGGTTTGGCGCATCCGCCACCAGCCGCGCCGCCACCGCTCCCCCGAGCGAATGTCCGATAAAGTGGGCACGGGCGATTCCCATGACATCCAGCGCGCGGGC
>JAGWRJ010000944.1 GCA_028869725.1 Alphaproteobacteria bacterium
CTCAAGGCCTTGATGGCCAAGCCGGTTATCGGCGATTCATGACCAATCCCGGCGAGCCTGGTCAGCAGTTCGTCGTTAGCCCAGGCTTTGCATCGGAACAGGCGCTGCAATGTATCCGGCATGTCGTGCTCTCCAGGATTTGCCCGGGCAGCTCTCGCACGAGGCATTGCCCGAATTCGCTACCGGAAGATAATATGAGTGATTATTCGCTTTTGCATACTCGCATTTGACGGCGTGGAAAATGGTGCGCAGACCGATCATAAAACCCAGGAAAGTTGCCTCTCAGGAACGATCGCGCGCCACCGTCGAGGCTCTGATCGAAGCGACCGCTCGCATTCTCGTAAGGGATGGCTTCGAGAGGGCCAGCACAAATCGGATCGCCGAACTGGCCGGGGTGAGCGTCGGCTCGCTTTACCAGTATTTTCCAGGCAAGGAATCACTCGTCGCCGCCGTGATCGAGCGTCACCAGCAGGAGATCATGCAGACGGTCCGGGACGAATTGGCTGGAGTTCTGGACATGCCGGTGGAACAGGCCGTGCGCAAGCTCGTCGCTATCGCAGTTAAAGCGCACCGCGTCGATCCCAAGCTGCATCGCGTGCTTGCGGAGCAGATTCCGCGCGTCGGAAAGCTCGAGAAGGTGGCAAGCTTCAATAGTGAGAACTACGCGCTGTTCAGGACGTATCTTGAGAGCCACCGTGACGAGCTCGCCGTCGACGACCTTGAACTCGCATCATTCGTCTGCGTGACTTCGATCGAGGCATTAACACACAACGCGGTGCTGCACCATTCCAGGATGCTTTCCGACGAGGCGATGGAAGCACTCACCGAGGAAGGCGCGCGCCTGGTGATCAGGTATCTGAAGGGCTGATTGCTGGAGCAAGTCTTGATGCATCCGGCAAGGTCGGTGGCTGGTCGGCTTTTTGGACCCGCTCGCCGGGATGGCCGGTCAATTTGACTTGCATCAAGCCGGGTCAGCCGAAATCGGTCGAGAAGTATTTTGCGCAGGTTCGGAGATATCCGGCGGAACGTGCGCGTGGAGGAGTTCTGTCATGAATAAACGTTTTCTCGCCGTGCTGGGCGCTTGTGCCTGCCTGCTGGCCTCGCCCGCTGAGGCTCGCTCTCCTTATGACGGGCAGTGGGACATCACCTTCGTCACACAGAGCGGGAATTGCGGGGCGGTCTACCACTATTCGGTGATGATTGAGAATGGCGTGATCACCTCGCCCGCCGTGCAGAGCTTCCATGGTAAAGTCAGCAATGCCGGTGTTGTCCGCGCCACGGTCAGCTTGCAGGAACAACGCGCCACCGGCGCCGGCAGGCTGACGGGCGTTGTCGGCCGCGGGACCTGGACAGGCTATTCCGCAGACCAGCGCTGTGCAGGAGCATGGACGGCCAGGCGGGCCTGGTAGCCGCTCGCGAGGCTTTTTCGGCAATGACGAACGAGCGGCGATGACTTGATGTTCGGTTAGCCGCGAACTTTCAAATCGCAAACTCCGGCGGAATCCTGAATTCGCTGGTGGTCCGGACCAATGCGATTTCCATTTGCGAATGGCTCGGCATAGGCGCAGCCGTCACCATGTCATCCCGAAGAATCCCGGGCGCGCGTTTTCGGTAAACCTCATCGTGCGCCTGGCTCCGGCCATGACTGGCCCGCGCTTGCGTGAACGTCTTGCACTGACCTTCCTCTGGACGTGACCGGTAGTC
>JAGWRJ010000945.1 GCA_028869725.1 Alphaproteobacteria bacterium
CGCCAATCTCCGTCGGTATTCGTATATTCCAGCTTGAGATCATGCACCGTATGCCCATCGGGCCAGATATTTGTGCTCGCAGAGGCGATGATATCAGTTGATACCCCAAATTTTCGAATGACATTGGCAACGACGGTGTGACCCTCCATGTCTATGCCTGAAGAATTGCCGCTGATGACGTCGATCCGCTCTACGTTCGAGGCAGGTATTCGTTCCAATATCGATTTAAGGTCGTCGGTCTTTGCGGTTGGTCGTTGTCCGTCCACTAGAACGTTGCCACCGGTGCCCGCATAGCCGCGCGCGTCCGTGCCGTCATCAAAGACAAAGCCTGGAAGACGTCTGATCATGTCATAGGCGGTATTGGGATGGGCGGCCGAAAAAAATGATGCTGGGTAGCTCAAAGTGGCAGCGGCATGCGCTGATGTTGCAATCATAAAAGCTAAGCACGGTGCCAGCGTTAGGCGGTACCCAGACAGTCTATCCAATGGCATGCGTGCTCCCTTCGCATTGTGAAGGGGATGTGGGAAGTGTGTACTGGTGTGCAAACCTGCAATTGGCGCATGGCTGTCGCGTCGCCACTGCAATGTCTGCGAAGAGCTATTGAGTGCAATGCCCTGACATCATAGTTTGGCGATATGGACCCTATGTGGCACGGAGATATTCTCCAATGAGTGGTGAAGGTACGGAAGATCTGACGTGCTTGCGGTTCCGGATTGAAGGACACGTACAGGCGGTCGGATATCGCAATTATGTGATCGCGGAAGCGCGCAGGCTGGGGTTGGACGGCTGGGTACGAAACCGCTCGGATGGGACCGTCGAAGCTTTGGCCGCGGGCCCCACTAAGGCGATTGAGAGCTTTTTCGTCGTCTGCTCACGAGGCCCATCCGGCAGCCGTGTGGAGAATGTACAGATGGAGAAGGCTGAACCACCCACCGAGAAGGGCTTTCGCCGCCGTCCCTCCATTTAGCGGGCCGCCGGTAATCGGTGCTTGTGAAGGCGTGCCAACTTGATCTGTCCAGGTCGGAGCGAGCCCCTATCTAGACATTGTCAGGGATCTCTGTGACCGTTCCAAATACGTCCTCAAATGCCCGCCGCAGGGCCACATCGACATCGGGCATGCTGACCGGAAGGCCAAGGTCATGAAGGCTCGTAACACCGTGCTCCGATATTCCGCACGGCACGATACCGCCAAAGTGGGTGAGGTCAGGTTCTACATTCAGCGACACGCCGTGGTAGCTAACCCATCGCCGTACGCGGACGCCTATGGCAGCGATCTTGTCTTCGCGAGCGCCGCGCACCACCCAGATCCCGACCCGTCCGGGGCGGCGTTCACCTTTGATGTTAAAATGAGATAACGTACGGATGAGCCACTCTTCCAGGTCGTGTACATAGGCGCGCACGTCGGGGCGCCGACGTTTCAGATCAAGCATGACATAGCCTACGCGCTGGCCTGGCCCGTGGTAGGTATACTGTCCGCCGCGACCCGTTTTAAAGACGGGGAAGCGTGCCTCGAGCAGGTCCTGGGGGCGGGCGCTGGTGCCGGCGGTATAGATGGGTGGGTGTTCCACGAGCCAAACACGCTCCCGGCCTCGCTTCTGGGAAATGGCCTCGACGCGCGCTTCCATCTCCGCTACCGCCTCGGGGTAGAGGACAGGTTTACTGGCGACGACCCATTCTGGTCGTATTAAGCCCGCGGAAACCATATTCGCGTCATGCTGGAGGCTGCGCACGTTCATAGCAGGCCGCTCATGTCCCTCAATTTGGAATCCGTCAAGATTGAAATTTCTGTGGTGCTGGGGCGCGCGGTCATCCCCATGCATCAGCTCCTGCGAATGGGCCGCGGCGCCGTAATCGAGCTCAACTCGCGTCAAGATGACCCGGTTACCATTTATGCCAACGAAAAGCCCGTGGCACGTGGCGATATCGTTATCCACGGTGACAAGATTGGCGTCTGCGTCACGGAACTGCTCCGTGGGTACGTCCAGGAATAACTGCTTATATAGTGTATAAATTTGTGATTACCATATAATTCTTGCATAATATTCCTGACGGTCTTATCTGTGTGGGGCATGCCGGAGCTGGGCGATGCTTCCCATCATCCTTTCCCCGAAGATTCGTGTTGGGCTGTGCGGTTGCGGCGCGGCCGGAGCTCGGCGCGCGGCGCAGTTGTGCGACGCCGGAATTTCAGCCGAGGCAATCTCTGACGAGCCGGGGCGTGATGCGCTTGACGGTCTCCATGTGCTGTTCATTGCTGGGCTGGAGGCACCGCATCGGCTCGCCGAACTGGCGCGGGCGACAGGGGTCCTGGTCAATGTCGAGGACATGCCGGAACTCTGTGACTTCCATGTTCCAGCCTCTGTCCGGCGCGGCGATCTGCTGCTCACGGTGTCAACAGCGGGACGGGTTCCGGGCCTCTCTAGGCTCTTTCGTGAATGGCTGGACGCGCAGTTTTCCGCCGACTGGTCGGATCGACTGGAGATACTGGCGCAAGCGCGTCAGCGCTGGCGAGACGAGGGACCGGAGCCGGCCGCGATTGTCCCGCGGCTGCGCCGCTTCATCGATGAAAAGGGGTGGCTCAAGTGACCTCGCACACAGTGATCGACAGCCTGGGGCCACCGCCCGGCGCCCAGGCACAATTGGCGGAGCTTCGACAAAGGGCTCAAGGTTGCGATGCCCATGGGGTGCTGGAGATTGCTCTCAAGCACGCATTCGGGGGCCAAGCAGCTGTTGTCTCATCGTTTGGGGCCGAGTCTGCCGTGCTGCTCCATCTGGTGGCCCAGATTGATCCCAACACTCCCATTCTCTTCCTCAACACCGGGAAGCTGTTCGGCGAAACGCTGCGCTATCGCGACCGCCTTCAGGAGCAGCTGGGACTGTGTGACGTGCGGTCGATTGGTCCGGACCCGCGTCTGCGCCAGCAGCACGATCCGGATGGTACTCTATGGTCGAAGGATGTGGATGCCTGCTGCGAGTTTCGCAAGGTGCTGCCCTTGCGCCTGGCGCTGTCGCCATTTAGCGCCCAGATTACGGGGCGAAAGCGGTTTCAAACCGGCGCACGGGCGAGCATGGAACGCATTGAGTTTTTTGAAGGGCGATTTCGTTTTAATCCCCTGGCCGACTGGAGCCAGCAGATGCTGACTGACTATATGCGCGTCAA
>JAGWRJ010000946.1 GCA_028869725.1 Alphaproteobacteria bacterium
AAGCAACCGTTGCATGTCGTACCGGTCGTATTCGCCGACGACTCTGCCATAGGACAGGCGCGCAACATCGCCCAAATTAGGGTGATTCGACGCTCCGCCTTGCATCAACGGAATGTTGGCCACGTCGTCAATCGAACCCATTTGGGTCTGAGGCACTTCCACCTGCACCTGATATCCGATGCCCGTTTCGGGATCCTGCCAGAAGTTACGGGAAACAAAGCGGCTCGACCAGGTGGCGGTCTCAAGCGATTGAGCAATCTGCTGGACAGTGACGCCAAGTTGGCCCGCGCGGGCACGGTCGATGTCCACGTTCAGGCTTGGATAATCCAACGGCTGCTTATAATGGAGATCGCGGATATATTTGATTTGCTCGATTTGAGCGCGGACCTTCTCCGCATACGTGTGATCTGTCTCGATGTGCGGGCCGCTGATGGCGACTTCGATGGGCGTGGGCGAGCCAAAATCCATCACCTGACCCACGATATCCGCCGGCTCAAACGTAAAGGCGACGTCAGGGAAATCGCGGGAGAGCGCAGACCGCAGGTTCTCCTCCAACGAAGGCATAGGGATATGGGCTGCCTTCTTCAGCCCAATAACCAAGGTGGCGTCCTGGGGTCCGCTCGTCCAGAGATAGACTAGATTGACGGGATAACTAGGAGCGTAACTGCCCACGTAGGCGATGCTGACCTCAACGTTCCCGGGTCCGGCGAGCCTTTTAATCTCCTCCAGCACCCTGAGAGTCATCTGCTCGGTAATTTCAATCCGCGTTCCGGTAGGCGCGCGCATCCGAAGCTGAAATTGGTTTTCGCGCGTCTGCGGGAAAATCTCGCGTCCAAGCCGAGGCCCGAGAAGCGCGATGAGCAGCAGGCAGACGGCGGCATAAACCGCGGCCACAAGCCGGCGCCGGGTTACGACTTTTTCAGCGAATTTGCCGTAATGGTCGCGGAATCGTTCAAAGCTCCACTTGTGCTCACGAGGCGCCTCCCTGGCGTGATGGTCCTTCGAGGTCCAGATGTAAAGAATAGGGACGAGAGAGTTGGAGAGGATGAAGGAGGCGGTCATAGCGAATGCCACCGCAATCGACAGGGGGACGAATAGGGACCGGCTCACGCCCACCATCAGGAAGGAGGGCGCGAACACGGCAAGCACGGCAAGTAGAGCGAGGAAACGCGCCGTGACGGTTTGAAGCGTTCCTCGAAGCGCGGCCTGAGCCTTGCCATCGCCGAGCGCGCGATTTGTATGGACGTTTTCAATTTCCACCGTCGCTTCATCCACAAGGATACCGACGGCGAGCGCGAGACCGCCGAGCGTCATGATATTTACGGTTTGGTTTGTGAGCCACAACCCCACGATGGCGGTCAATAAGCAAAACGGAATGAAAACCACTACGATGAGCGAGCTTCGCCACTCGCGCAGAAAGAGGAATACCATGAGTCCGGTGAGCAAGGCCCCAAGAATTCCCTCCCGGATAAGGGAGACGAGGGAATTCTTTACATAAATCGATTGATCAAACTCGAAACTCACCTGGACGTCCGAGGGCAGCACGTTTTCAAACCGGCCCATGCTGGCCTTAACTTCATTCACCACCGCCAGCGTAGAGGCGTCGGCGCGCTTAGTCACTGGCAGGTAGACTGTGCGACGGCCGTTGACCAAGGCGTAGCCCAGGGTGATGTCGCTGCCGTCTTCAATCCAGCCCACGTCGTGTAGAAAAACGGTGGGACCAACGCCGGTGCGTATGGGCAGGTCCGCCAGGCGGCGATAGTCGGAAACCACGGCGTTTGTGGGCGTAATGCGGTCCAGGTTGCCAGTGCGGACGTCGCCTGCGGGAGCGATCACATTTCCTGAAAGCAGCGCCTTCACCACTTCGCCTGTTGACATGCGGTAGCTATTCAGGCTGTCGCGGTTGACATGAACTACAATCGTGCGCGAGCTGCCTCCAAAGGTCGAGGGCGATGAGACGCCAGGCAGCGTCGTGAA
>JAGWRJ010000947.1 GCA_028869725.1 Alphaproteobacteria bacterium
CCCAGCGCGTGGTGGGACAATCTGGCGCTCGCCGCCCGCGAATCGATGGAAATTCATAGATATCGGCTCGCCTATCGTCTGGCCGCCGAGGCTGGACTGAAGACAGGTGATGCCTTTGCGCAATCGCAGTTTCTGGCCGGCTGGCTGGCATTGCGCTTTCTTCATGATCCTGCTGCAGCATTGCGTCATTTTCAGCTGCTGGCTGCTGGCGTATCGCGGCCCATTAGCCTGGCGCGGGCTTATTACTGGATGGGACGCACCTATGAGGCCAAGGAGGAGATGCTGAAAGCGGTGCGGGCCTATCAGCTAGCTGCGCAGCATTCCGACACCTACTACGGTCAGCTTGCACTGGCTCGGCTCGATCCCAATGCCGAGCTGACCCTGCCTCATAGCAAATCCGAGCCGGAAAAAATTGCTGCGTCCTATGACAGTGATCAGATGACAAGGGTCATCCATATCCTGGCGCAGCTGCATGCGGGCCGGTTTGTACGGATTTTTGCCGAGCATGACGTAGAGCGGCATCCCAACCCCTCCTTTGTGGCGCGGCTCGCGAGCGATCTGGTACAGCTGGGGTATCGTGATGCCGCCGTTCAGGCGGCAAAATATGCGAGCTACCGAGGGATCGAATTGCCGACCTTCAGCCATCCGATCATCTCCCTGCCCCGCTACCGCGGTCCCGGATCGGCGCCGGAAGATGCACTGGTTCTGGCGCTGATCAGGCAGGAAACCGAGTTCGACGCGACTGCGGTCTCAAGCGCCGGTGCACGCGGACTGATGCAGGTGATGCCGTCGTCGGCCAGACAGCTGGCGTCCAAATTGGGTGTTCCCTTTCGGCCTGAGGAACTGGTCGCAAACCAGGATTACAATATGGAACTGGGGATGACCGAGCTTGCACAGAATCTGCGCAAGTGGGACGGGTCCTATATTCTCGCGGCAGCCGGGTATAATGCCGGTGACCGCAATGTGCGACACTGGATCGATCTGTTTGGTGATCCACGCACGTCTGCGATTGATCCCATCGATTGGATCGAGATGATCCCGTTTGCGGAAACCCGCAATTATGTCCAGCGGATCCTGGAAAGTACCCAGATCTACCGCGACCGGCTTTCGGGAAAGAGCGAGCCTCTTGAGATATTGGCCGATCTCTATCGCCCCTACGCGCCTCCACCCCAACGACCTCTACCGCCCCTGGTCGCACTGCCTAAGGTTCCGGTGCCGACCTTGCGGCCCATCCAGGCCTCCAACCCGTCGCCAGCTCAGACCGCCTCCATCGGTGGCACTTCGGACCCGTCTTCGGCGACGATCACGCCAAGGATCAGGCCCAAGCCCAACGGTTCAATGCAGTGACAGCCACTCGCGTGCCAGGCGTAGCGCTTCGGCAATCTGACCGGAGTTCATTTCCGCAGCCAGCTGCGCGCGCCAGCTCTTCGCGACTTCGCTGCCTTTCATCGCTGCCAGATTGAACCATTTGTGAGCGGCGACGAAGTCCACGCTCACGCCTTGCCCTGTGGAATATGCCAGGCCGAGATTATAGAGCGCGTCCGCACGCCCTTTATGCGCATCGGCCTCAAACTGTGCGAGCGTATCGTATTCAACGCACGACATGTCTGCCCCCTGCTGTCGTGTGCGCCTCTCACAGCGCACGCCACGCAGGGATGTTGGCGGCCATCCGCTAAAGACAAGTTAATGAGATGGTTGGCAAAGAGTTAACGAGAGGGGCCTTGGTCCTGGGGCAACCGGCTAAAACCAGCCAGCCCTACAGCGCCAGGCGAGATGAGTGAGCGATCAGAAGACCCGCCAAGGTCGGAAAAAGTGCTGAAGCCGTCCTGGGAAAGCCGCTCACGGCCTCCACTACACACTGGCTTTGGTGCTGAGGGGAAGCAGCCTCTGCCTCTTCACGACAGTCGGCCGTACGGCCAACGCGGCGGGGCGGGAACGGCTGGACTTCACGTGTCGGGAGCTTGCTGGGGAATTGCTTGGCGACAGAGGTTGGTGTTCTGCCTAGCAGGACTGCCTTTGTTGGGCAGGTATTTTTTGGAGGGCGGGGCCGCGGTAGCGGGGAAGAGTTGGATCTCTTGGCCTTGCTGACCGCGGCCCGTGCCTTGACTATTACTCCGTATCACATCGCCGGAGCGGCGACGACCGGAGCAGCCTTGGCTCTGCGCTTGCCCGCACGCCTCTTGGCGGTCTTGCGCTTGGCAGCCTTCTTGGCAGTCTTTCTGCCGCCACGCTTGGCCGCCTTACGGGCGGTTTTGCGCTTGGCGGTTTTACGCTTCGCGGTTTTACGCTTGGCCGCCTTGCGAACAGTCTTCTTGGCGACCTTGCGCTTGGCTACCCGCTTCTTGGCAGCTTTGCGCTTGGCAGTCTTGCGGGCCGCGCCCTTCGCCGCCGCACGGCGGACTACGGACTTCCTCTTGGTGGCCTTCTTGGCCGCGCGCTTGGCGGGCTTTTTCTTGGCAGTCATTGGCATGTGACGACTCCTCGTAAGTTTGGGGTCGCGATGTTGCCTCCCCCAAAACACGAAGAATATGAGTGTGTTGGCTTTACGAAGCAATACTCCCCCACCAGAGGCGCAAGGCTGTCAAGACCGGACTTCATAAAAAGCCCTATTTTTCTACATTTTTTGCGCTGCTCTGTGTACGGAGCGATTTTGCGCCCCGGGGCGCCCGCGCCCCTTTGCGGCTTGCAAATGTGCGAATCACCCCTCGTCGGGCAATTCGAGTCGCGCTTTCAGGATGGCGTTGACGACCTGCGGATTGGCCTTTCCACCCGTCTCTTTCATCACCTGACCGACGAACCAGCCGGCCAATTTTGGCTTCGCCTTCGCCTGCTCGACCTTGTCCGGATTGGCAGCGATCACGCGTTCGACCGCCTGTTCGATCGCGCGCGTGTCCGTCACCTGGCGCAATCCACGTGCTTCTACCACGGCGCGGGGATCTCCACCTTCCGCCCAGATGATGTCGAGCAGGTCTTTGGCGATCTTGCCGGAGATCGTACCATCGGCCGTCATGACGATGATCGCATTGTTAGCGTCAGCACTGACCGGGCAGTCTGTGATCGACAGTCCCTGCTTGTTCAGGCGCCCGAGGATTTCGTTGTTGAGCCAGTTTGCGGCGAGTTTCGCATCGACGCCCCGGGTCATGGCTTCATAGTAGTCTGCCAGTTCCCGTTCACCGACGAGCACGCCCGCATCATAAGCCGAAAGCCCATAGTCCTTGATGAATCTAGCTTTTTTCTCGTCCGGCAGCTCCGGCAGTGACGCGGCAATAACCTTGATCCAGTCCGCATCAAGCTCAAGCGGCAACAAATCCGGATCCGGGAAGTAGCGATAGTCGTGCGCCTCTTCCTTGGAGCGCATGCTGCGCGTCTCGCCTGCACGGGAGTCAAAGAGGCGGGTTTCCTGGTGCACGCTACCGCCACTTTCCAAAATCTCGACCTGGCGGCGGGCTTCATATTCGATCGCCTGCGCGATGAAGCGCAGGGAATTCACGTTCTTGATCTCGCAGCGCGTCCCCAGCGGCTCGCCAGGGCGGCGGACGGACACATTGACGTCTGCGCGCAGGGAACCTTCTTCCATATTGCCATCGCACGTACCCAGATAGCGCAGGATCGCCCGCAGCTTCTTCAGATACGCCACGGCCTCGTCGGCACAGCGCATATCCGGGCGGCTGACGATCTCCATCAGCGCCACCCCGGCACGGTTGAGGTCTACGTAGGAATAGTCGGCGTGCTGATCGTGAAGGGATTTGCCTGCATCCTGTTCCAAATGGAGACGCTCGATCCCCACCGTTGCAGTTTCGCCGCCAGGCAGGTCGATGATGACCTCACCTTCTCCAACAATAGGCTGTTTGTACTGGGAGATCTGATAGCCGCTTGGCAGATCTGGATAAAAATAGTTCTTGCGGTCGAACACCGAGACCAGATTGATCTTGGCCCTCAGACCAAGGCCGGTGCGTATCGCCTGTTCCACACACCGCCGGTTGATCACAGGCAGCATGCCGGGCATCGCCGCGTCGACAAAGCTCACCTGGCTGTTGGGCGGTGCACCAAAATCGGTCGCTGCACCCGAGAAGAGCTTGGCCTTCGATACGACCTGAGCATGGACCTCCAGGCCAATCACGATCTCCCAATCACCGGTGTCCCCGCGAATGAACTTGGTAGATTTTGTCTGCGCATTCATGCGAGCCACCATGTCTTGGGTTTCGCGCGGAACTGCGCGGCCAGCTCCAGAGCACGGCCAACGCGCAACACCATCGTTTCGTCAAACGCCTTACCGATAACCTGCAGCCCGAGGGGAAGCCCATTGGCCGTGAGCCCGGCGGGAACCGACAACGCCGGCAGCCCGGCCATGTTTACGGTCACGGTAAAGATGTCATTTAGATACATGGACACCGGATCTGCCGTCTTCTCTCCCATTGCAAACGCCGGACCGGGCGTCGCGGGGGTCAGCAGCGCGTCGCATCGCGTAAAGGCCTGTTCGAAGTCCCGCGCGATCAGCGTGCGCACCTTCTGGGCGCGCGCGTAGTAGGCATCATAATACCCTGCAGACAGAACATAGGTGCCAATCAGAATACGCCGGCGTACCTCCTTGCCAAAGCCCTCACCGCGGCTGCGCTCATAGAGTTCGCGGATATCCCGAACCTCCAGGGCACGATGGCCATAGCGTACCCCGTCATAGCGCGCGAGATTCGATGAGGCCTCGGCAGGAGCCACGATGTAGTAGGCCGGCAACGCGTATTTGGTGAATGGCAGGCTGACATCGACGATTTCGGCACCCTGCGCGCGCAGCCAGTCAGCACCTTTCTGCCATAGCGCATCGATCTCCGGCGGCGCTCCATCAACGCGATATTCCTTGGGAATGCCGATGCGCAGTCCCTTCACTCCACCCTCAACCGCGTCCTCATAGTTGGGTACCGCGATATCCACGCTGGTAGAGTCCAGGGGATCGACGCTGGCCATGTGACGTAGCAGGATAGCGGCATCGCGCACCGTCTTGGTCATCGGCCCGGCCTGATCGAGAGACGAAGCAAAGGCGATGATCCCCCAGCGCGAGCAGCGTCCGTAAGTAGGTTTGAGGCCGACCGATCCGGTGACCGCAGCCGGCTGACGGATCGAGCCACCGGTATCCGTACCGGTTGCGGCAAGACAGAGGTCTGCTGCTACCGCACTGGCCGATCCGCCTGAAGAGCCGCCCGGTACCAGTGTCTGGTTGGAGCCTTCAGCACGCCAAGGGTTCGCCACCGGCCCGAAATATGAAGTTTCGTTGGACGAGCCCATCGCAAACTCGTCCATATTGGTCTTGCCCAGAAGGACGGCGCCCGCATCCCACAAATTTTGCGTCACCGTAGATTCGTATGGCGGTACGAAGGTCTCAAGGATGCGACTGCCGGCCGTGGTCCGCACCCCCTTTGTACAGAAGAGGTCCTTGATCGCCAGAGGCAGGCCCTCAAGCGGGCGGGCCTCGCCGCGCGCCAGGCGGGTATCGCTTTCGGCCGCCATGGCAAGCGCCCGCTCCGGCGTCTGCGTGACAAAGGCGTTGAGTGGAGCGGACGCTTCCATCGCTGCGACCAGCGCGCGCGTGAGCTCCGTCGACGAATAACGCTTCTCAAGTAATGCTGTGCGCGCGTCTGCAAGCGTCAGCCCAGTTAGATCTGTCATGTCGCAACAGGCTCGCGAACGAGCTCCTTTTCATAAAAAACGGACCAAGATGAGGCTGGGTAATCGAGCACGGGCGGACAGCGGTTAAAACCGGAACGCTCGTAGACGCGCCATGCCGCCGGATGTCGATCCCCGGTCTCCAACACCAGCCGGCGCAATCCTTCCCTCCGGGCGAGGGCTTCGATCTGCATCAGAATGCGGCCACCGATACCGCGCCCCTGGCAGGCAGGCCGCGTGTACATGCGCTTGACCTCGCCGATCTGCCCATGACGCCGCAAGGCGCCCAGACCAACCGCCTGCCCCGCGATCCGCGCCACAAAGACAGTGGTATCCGACTGCGCCATCTCCTCGACAGTCATATGGTAGCAATGCTCCGGCGGGGTAAGCGCCAAAAGTACGTCGTTCAACTCGCAGACCAGAGCTCGAACCTCATCAGACACGGGGGTTTCAGAGGTGATCGTCTCCTCACCCATGGCTATTCCACCACCTTCGGAACCACATAGAAATGATCTTCGACAAAGGGCGCATTCGCGGTGACAGCAACCGCATCCCCGCCTGCGGTGACCTCGTCGTCCCGCATCTTCAGACGCTGGGCGACGACTGAGGTCAGCGGCGCCACGTCCTGAACATCTACTGTCTGGAGTTGCTCCACCCA
>JAGWRJ010000948.1 GCA_028869725.1 Alphaproteobacteria bacterium
ACCCATGCGGGCCAGCTCCGGAACATGCATGAAACGGTTCTCAAAAATCGTCTCCCGGATATGGGAGGTGCCCCGCGCAGTCGCAAGCAGCGCCATGAGCTGAGCCTGAAGATCTGTTGGAAATCCCGGAAAAGGTTCGGTTTCGACGTCGACTGCCACCGGCCGGAAGCCGTTGCGATGCACCCGCAATCCCCGCTCGGTCGGTGTCACTTCGACCCCCATGGCGGTCAGGTGTGGCACCAAAGCTCCAATCAGCGCGCCATCGGTGCCGGTAAGCTCGACAGTGCCCCCCGCGATCGCGACCGCCATCGCGAAGGTCCCGGTCTCGATGCGATCCGGCAGCACGGCGTGGCGCGCCCCGTTCAGGCGCGAGACCCCCTCGACCACAATGCGGCTCGTACCCAGCCCTTCGATCTGAGCGCCCATGGCCATAAGACAGCGACCCAGATCGACGATCTCCGGTTCGCGTGCCGCATTGTCGAGAACGGTCGTGCCGCGGGCCAGGGTTGCCGCCATCAGGGCGTTTTCGGTAGCGCCCACCGAGACAAAGGGAAAATTGATGTGTCCCCCTTTGAGCCCGTCCTGGGCCCGGGCGAGCACATATCCTTCGGTGAGTTCAATCTGGACGCCGAGCGCCTGCATCGCCTTCAGATGTAGGTCCACCGGGCGTGCACCAATGGCACAGCCACCGGGAAGAGATACCCTGGCCTCACCAACCCGAGCCAGAAGCGGGCCCAGAACGAGGAAACTCGCCCGCATTTTGCGCACGATGTCGTATTCTGCCGTGGTTGAGGAAATCTCCCGTGCCTTGAATACATACGTCGCCCCGGCTCCCAGTGTCCTGGCCGGCTCGCGGGCGACGTGAACTCCGAAGGTCGCCAGAAGCTGAGCCATGAAGGCCACATCGGCGAGATCAGGCACGCGCGACAGGACCAGAGGGTCCGCCGACAACAGGCTCGCCACCATGAGCGGCAGCGCTGCGTTTTTTGCACCACTGACCGGAATCTCGCCGTTGAGACGTGCGCCACCGCGCACGCGAATCCTGTCCATGAACCCCTCGACTTGGCCTGGCGGGCTGCTTCGGCCCACCGGTCCTATCTAGACTGCGTCGGCGCGCCAACCTAGGCGTGATGTGCGTCAGCGCGTGACATCGGCAGGTTAAATCGCCATCTGGGCCCAAATCAGGCGGGGATAAGCCCCTCGAGGCTAGCGCTTGGCCGGGTCAGGCGGCGGCACGTCCTGATCAGACGCCGGATCGGTCTTGCCAGACTTGGCCGCAGCCCGCGCTGCGGCCTTGCGCCGATGCAGATTGGCGCGCAGGGCACTGGCAAGCCGCTCCTGGCGCTGCGCCGAACGGACGGGCGGCTTGCGGTCAGAATTTGCCATATTCGGGTCCGCTTGGGCTTTTCCTCTGCCACCGCAATAGGCTATAGCACCCGCCCCGGGCAACACCGCCCGGCTCGCCGGTCTACCTGACCGGCGCGTCATGGAAGCCGGAGTAGCGTAGTGGTAGCGCAACCCCTTGGTAAGGGGTAGGTCGAGAGTTCAATTCTCTCCTCCGGCACCA
>JAGWRJ010000949.1 GCA_028869725.1 Alphaproteobacteria bacterium
CGCGCCGGCTCGGGTTAGCCTGCGCGCTTCAGATCCCGGGGAGAGACGGCATGCGCGGAACGGACATCACGCTTGAAGGCAAAGACGGACGCTTTCAGGGTTATCTTTCTACCCCAGCGTCTGGTCGAGGCCCTGGCCTCGTCGTGATTCAGGAAATATTCGGCGTCAATCAGGTCATGCGCGACATCGCCGACGCCTTTGCCGCACGCGGCTTCTTTGCGCTCGCGCCTGACCTGTTCTGGCGGCTCGAGCCGGGCGTTCAGCTCACCGACAAAACCGATGGTGAGTGGAAACGTGCGTTTGATCTCATGACGCGTTTTGATGTCGACAAGGGTATCGAAGATATCCAGACCTCTGTCAGCCATATGCGCGCGATCGCAGGCTGTACCGGCAAGGTCGGCGCTGTGGGTTACTGCTTGGGTGGCCTTCTGGCCTATCTCACCGCCTGCCGCACAGACGCTAATGCCTCAGTCGGCTATTACGGCGTGAATATTCAGGACAAGCTGAACGAAGCGCGCCATATTCGCGCCCCGCTCATGTTGCATATCGCCGGCAAGGACCAATTCGTCCCCCCGGAGGCCCAGGAAAAGATGGCCGCCGGGCTAAAGAGTAATCCGCTGGTCACACTCCACCACTATCCGACCATGGATCACGCCTTTGCGCGCGAGGGCGGGGCTCATTACGACAAGGCCTGTGCAGACCTCGCCAATACCCGTACCACCACGTTTTTGCGCCAGCATCTCAGCTGACCCCACTAGCGCAGCACCACAAGCTGGCGCAGGGCGCGCTGACGTCGCTCGACGACATAGAGCCCGGCGATGACGGCAAGACCCGACAGCATCAGCATTGCGGCAAGCCACAGTGCCGGGTGCACATTAGCGCCGCTTACCAGCTGCGAGGACGCAAGCGGGCCCAGAGCACCTGCAAGCACCTGGGCTCCTCCGCTCATCATGGCTGCCCGCCGTGACGGATCCGCTTCGATCAGCATCGGCACCAGAAATGGCGTGATCACGAGATAGCAGAAACCTGCAAGCGCATTTGCGGCGATGAACGCCCAGCTTGGTTGCGGGCTGCCCATCACCGCCCAACACACCAGATAGACCGCGCTACCTCCCAGAAGCACGGGAAGATAATGAACCCGTCCGGCAATCCCGCTCGCAACGCTCCCACCCACCAGCTGCGCCAGAAGCGAGACAGTCAGCGCAAGCCGCGCGACCTCCGCGTCATGCCCAGCCTGATGGGCGATGGGCTGCAGATAGACGGCAACCGCAGCAAAAGAGGCGGTAAACACCACTGTCGCCAGCAACGCGATCCAGCCACGCGCCGGTGGCGCAGCACTCTCGCCAACAGGCTTGACCAGCGGCGCATAATTCGCGGGCATGAAAAACGCCGCAAGCAGGGCTACGAGGCTGCCAAGCGCCAGCGCCACAAATCCACCGGCCGCACCAAAGTCGGGCAGAACCGCCACCGTGAGCACCAGCGCAAGCAGGAATTGTGCCGCGGTCATCGCCGCAAGAAGCACCGCACTCAGTCGTTCCGGCGTAGCATGGCGCGCGATCATCCCGACGGTGATCCAAAGCAGAATGCCCTCCGGCAACCCCGCAAGGGCCCGCAGAACGATGACCGAGCTGCCCTGAGCCCAGGCACAGGCAGCGCTCAGCCCGGCCAGAAGCAGCGCTGAGCAGCCGGCCCAGAGGCGCAGGCCCCTGGGCGGCAGAAATGCCGCCG
>JAGWRJ010000950.1 GCA_028869725.1 Alphaproteobacteria bacterium
CGTTCAGCTGCGCATTTTCTTCACGCTTGGCCTTGGCATTCGGTCAGCCGCGGCATTCAACTGCGTCGTGAGCTCTGCGTGTTTCCATCGTGTGATTGACGGGGTCGCAAATCGTCATCCCGACAGTTGGATCAAGACAATGCGACCTTGGGCCTTTGTCACTCACCTAATCCCAGAATTGTTGCCTGAGCTCGCCAAGGGAAAGCAATGCACACACGGTCTGGCTTCCGGATCTATGGCATGACCAAACGCTTATACGATGATCGCCTTGCTTGGGACTGCGGCGTGTGCCGTTCCAAGCAAGGCGACGCGGTCATCGTTCGGCATCGACCGCACGCCACTCCGCCGTTACTTCGTCGAGCCGCGCCTTGAGCTCCGGAGAGAGAACGGTAGTCACGGCGGCGATGCTATCGGTAAGTTGGTCGGGCCGGCTCGCGCCTACAATCGGCGCGGTCACCGCAGGGTTTGCCAGGACCCATGCCACCGCAAGCGTAGTCAACGAAATACCGGCGTCCCGTGCGATGTCATTAAGCGTTTCGACTGCGGTAAACTGACGATCATGCCAGTAGCGTGCCTGATACATATTCGCCGCACTGCCCAGGGTAAAACGCGTACCTTCTGGCGGTGCATTGACGTTTCGGTGCTTACCTGTGAGCAACCCGCCCGCCAGTGGATTGTATGGGATTACTGCGACCCCTTCTTCCTCGCATAGTGGCAGCAGATCACGCTCGAAAGCGCGGAACAGAAGATTGTATCGTGGCTGCACAGAGGCAACTCGCACCAAGTTCTTCACTTCTGTGCGGCCAATCGCGCGGGCCAGCCTGTGTGCCTGCCAATTTGAAACGCCAACATAGCGTGACTTTCCGCTTTGCACGATCCGGTCTAGTGCTTCCAGTGCCTCATCGATGGGCGTCACCGGATCGAAGCCATGCAGTTGATATAGGTCGACATAGTCGGTGCCGAGCCGCCGCAGTGAATCTTCGATAGCTTCAATAATATGTTTGCGTGACATGCCTTGGTTCCACGGCTGCGGACCCATGCGTCCTACGCATTTAGTGGCCAGAATGAACTGCTGGCGCCTCCCTTTGAGCCAGCCGCCGATGATCTGTTCCGTTCGACCAACCGTGGTCAAGTCTCCGCCCAGGGGGTAGACGTCGGCTGTGTCAAGGAAGTCGATTCCACTTTCGGCGGCCCGGTCAAGGATCGCATGACTTTGAGCTTCGTCACACTGTAGTCCAAATGTCATCGTCCCGAGGCACAGTCGTGAGACGCGTAAACCGCTACGCCCGAATGTTACATGCTTCATCGCGCTTCTACCTTTCTATTTGGAGATCCTAACAGCCGCGCAACGGCCTTCGTATCCTAAGCAATGGGCGGGCATTCGTCGCCCGGGGCGATGTCTTCATTATCGCCGTGGTCAGACACATCACGATCTGATCACTCGTGCTCCGTTACAATCGGACCCGCCGCAGGTGCGTGGCCATGTTACCCTAAGCCGTAGCACCTTCGACGAGTCCGTTGGCGGGATATCCAACCTCAAGGCTATGCTTTACACGCAGTCGTCCGAAGTGTCGTCCATAAAGAGACCTGTGCCCGCTTCCTCGTCCGTCGCCTGGTCAGGCGGCCCACCTCTGACCGTCATCGTCGAGTAGGTGGTTTCCCGAAGAGAAGTGGCGTCGCTCTGAAGGGCGGGGTCTCTTGCGAGATTGCCGACGACCGGATGTGCCAAGGCCGATTTTGGCGAGTTCCGCCTGGTCAGCGTCGACTACCCGGCTCAATTAGTTGATAACTGCCGTAACGCGCTACTCGGCGGCGTCAGCACTTGCAGGACCCTCGCGATGCGTTCCGTTCTGGACCATCAGTCTGCGCTCCAGCGCAAGGGCGACGGAGGCGCAGTAGGCCGTCATCGCGGCGGTCTCTTCGCCACGAAACTGGCGCGGTTGGCTGAAATGCGTTGACAGGATGCCAATCAACTTGTCCGCGCCACTCACGAGCGGGGCGGAAAGAACTGCCCGAAACCCGGCTTCCCGCGCCACCTGCCGGTGGGGTTCAAACGCAGGATCGGTC
>JAGWRJ010000951.1 GCA_028869725.1 Alphaproteobacteria bacterium
CGAAATGCCGCTGCCAGACCGGCACTTCGCCCATCACACCCCAGTCGCGACTGAACATGTACTGGCCGCCCAACGTCATGAAGTTCGTACGGATCTTCTGATAGTTGTTGGCGAGCTTGGGTGCGCGCGAGCTGCCATGCCAGTCTTCGTGTTGGTTCATGAAGTCATATTCGAAGAACACGGTCCCTCCCGTACCACCCGCAAAGAGCGACGACGTGCCAACGTCGAACACGCCACAGCCACAGGCACATGCCAAGACGGAGGACGGGATGAGTGCGGTGCTCAGGGTGATACCCGCAACAAGCTGCGCCAGGCGCAAGCGATGAGGAGCCATAAGGGCCTCCATTTGCTGTGATGATGCATGCAGGGCGCACGGGCACGCAGAGCCCGCCGCGCAAAACCTGACCCGATAGCTAAATCAGATCAGAACAGGTGGGCCGCGCGGAGATCCGGCATCGAGCACGACGCTGCCGGACACGAGATGGCGCAGAGCCTGCTCGTCCTGCCGCCAGCTCAGAAGAGCCACGGGACTAAAATGAACCGCGCTTCCTGCTGCACTCAAATGTGCCGCCGCAGCAAAAGGACAGGGGTGATGAGGCCCATGGCCGGATTGGCGCGGATGCGGTTGTGGTGGCATGCCAGCCATGTTCATGGCTTGTCGGCCTTGCGCGTGAACAACGCCATCGCAGAGTTCAAGCCAGGTGCCGTGCGAAAGGTTGGAGGCCGGCATCCAGCCTGCGGGCAAGAGAGCGCGCAACAGCATTCCGGCAAGAGCCAGCTGCAGGCCGAGACTCATCCGCACCCGCGCATGCATTGCGTAAGCACCTCCGCTGACTGTTGAGCTAGCCAGAACGTGTCGCCCGCGCAACGCGGTATAATGACACCTTCGCCTGTCAGTGGGCGGTGCCACGGGCGACGGCGGGAATGTGGCTTGCGGTACGCTGACGCCCCCAATGGTCGCGTCCCTGGCGACGGAAATGCGGCGGGCGCTGGGTGAGATGGTGCGCTGCCAGCCATAGCCGCTTCAGGTGCCGCTTGTGCCCGGACGCGGCATCGTCGCGATAGGCGGTGCGCCCATGCAGCACGTGATAATTATTGATGAACTGCATGTCGCCGGGCGCCAGATCCATATAGACATTGTACTCCTGCCTGCGCGCCATTGCGCTGACCACCTCGAGCGCCTCGAGCGTCTCGGGTGACAGACGCGGCGCCTCGGCGTGGCGCTGACTGGCGCGGATGTAATGGGGTATGAAGCGGACAAACAGACGCCCCGCGAAGGCGGTAAACACCGGAAAGCTGTAGAACGGCTTGCTGCCTTCCGGCTGCTCGCCACGGAAATCGTAGGGCAATGCTTCATAAAGAGCCGCAACCAGGTCCGGTCGCGTCGCCAGCAGGTCATTGTGTATCGCCACCGCATTGGCCACCAGCGACAAACCGCCCGCTCTGGCTGCACGCAGGCACATGAGCCCGATCAGATCGGCGCCATCGGTGTGATAGTCCAGCGCCACCTGACCCAGTTCATTGCCGCGAAAGGTCGGATCACTGAGTGCCTTGCCCTGATCGGTGACATCGCCCATCAGATGGCCATGTTTGTTCTGCGGCCAGGGCTCGCCCAGATGAAGACCGATGCCCCAATACAGCAGCGTGAGGTCATCATCACTGTAGCGTTCCACTGGTAGACCGCGGATACGCACAAAACCGCGGCCGTCAATCAGCTCGCGCTCAATCGCCGTCAACCTGTGCGCCAGCGTTGGTAGCGGAAAATCCACCTGTTCAAGGTCAAGGAGGTCGCTTGAGATGCTCTTGGCATGTGCAAGCGCATCATCAAGTTCTACAAGATCTTGCGCCAAAAGATGATAGGTCCAGCTTTCAGGATCCTTCACATCGTCATGATGCCAGGCAAGGTGTGACTCAAGCGGCGTCAGCATCCTGCTCCTCCTTACTGGGTAACGGCAGGCTTGGGACCGCGCACAAGACGACCCGGAAGAGCGCCAGTGGCCTCGCCGTCACGATAGGTAACCGATCCGGCCACGATGGTCGCGACATAGCCGTCGGCCCGCTGCAACAGGCGCTTGCCGCCACCGGGCAGATCATAGGCCATTTGCGGGGCCCGCACGCCAAGTCGGCCGAAGTCGATCACATTGATGTCGGCCTTCATGCCAGGTGCCAGGATCCCGCGATCAAGCAGACCGATTGCCCTGGCAGTATCGGCGGTCTGACGCTTGACGAGATATTCGACGCTGAGCCGGCCATGGGAGCGGTCACGTCCCCAGTGGCTCAGCAGATACGTGGCATTACTTGCATCGCAGATAATTCCGACATGCGCTCCGCCATCAGCCAGACCGATAATGCAGTCGGGGTGACTGATCATTTCAGCACAGGCGTCAAGATTGAACTCAGTATAGTTGGCGAACGGCAGAAACAAGAAGTTACGCCCCTCGTCTTCCAGAAGTCGATCATAGGCCAGATCCTGTGCGGCCACGCCGCGCCGCGCAGCTTCCGCAGCCAAGGAGCTGTCCCGCGCAGGCTCATAGTTGGGCGGATCGCCTAACGGGAAGATGTGCTCGAACGCCATAAGGCGCCTAGCCAGAGGATGATCATGCACGGCAGCGCTCTCGCGCAATACCCGCTGCTTGAATTCCGGATCGCGCAGGATGCGAAGTTTTTCCGCCAGTGGCTTGTCGTGAATCGCCCGATAGCTTGGATTGGCGCTGAAGGGATTGATGGTGCCCTGCAGACCAAGAAGAAGGCCGATCGGTCGCGGTGCAACCTGGGCCTTTATCGGCAGGCCGTCCTTGGCTGCCGCGGAAATCAGCCCCAGGAGCCCGCGCCAGCTGTTGGGATCACTGCTGGACTGGGCAAGCGACAGCGACAGCGGGCGGCGGGACGCTTCAATCAATCGGCGGATCATGGCGAATTCACTCAAGGGATCAGGCGTAGAAAAATCGCTGATCAACTCGAAGACACCAGAACCTGCATCTGCCATGCCGAGGGCAATGGCCTTAAGCTCGTCTTCACTGGCACGCAGGCCCGGGGTGGGCTCACCGGTAGCGGTGCGGTGCAGTATCGTGCGTGAGGTGGAAAAGCCGAGGGCACCTGCTGCCATGGCGTCAGCGGTCAGGCGGCGCATCTGTGCAATATCGTCGGCAGTTGCCTCTTCAAGCGCGGCGCCACGTTCCCCCATGACGAAAACACGCAGCGGTCCATGAGCCAACTGTGCGCCGATGTCCATGTCATGCGGCACACGCTCCAGTGCATCGAGATATTCACCAAAGCTCTGCCAGCCCCATTTCAGGCCTTCATGCAAAACTGCGCCAGGAATATCCTCAACACCCTCCATCAACGAGATCAGCCGCTCGTGATCATGGGGCCATACGGGCGCAAAGCCGACACCGCAATTACCCATGACCACCGTCGTCACGCCGTGCCAGCTGGAGGGAGCAAGGCGGCTGTCCCAGGTGGCCTGACCATCGTAATGGGTATGAATATCAACAAAGCCCGGGGTTACCAGGAGTCCCTTGGCGTCAAGTTCCTCTTCTCCACGCCCGCTGATCCGGCCAACCTGCGCGATGCGCCCTGCCACCACGCCCACATCAGCTTCGCGCA
>JAGWRJ010000952.1 GCA_028869725.1 Alphaproteobacteria bacterium
ACTCCTCGCCCAGTCCGGTCCCAGCCACGCGCTCGCCGAAACCCTGCATCTGGCGCTGTCTGCAGCGTTTGCCCCTGACCTCAAAGATGCCATGCAACGACTGCGGCGGGCCAAGCGGCAGATGGCATTGGCGGTCGGGCTTGCAGATATTGCCGGACTGTGGCGTCTCGAGGAGGTCACGCAGGCACTGAGCGATTTTGCCGACGCCGCGGTCAAGGGCGCACTACGCTTCCTTCTCAGGGAGGCGGCAATCCGTGCCCACATGGACGCAAATGAGCCGGCACATCTTGAAGCCACCACCGGGCTCACAATCCTCGCCATGGGCAAATATGGCGCCTACGAACTCAACTATTCCTCCGACATCGATCTCATTGTCTTTTATGACGCGCAGCGCTTTCCGTTCGCAACAAAAAATGGCGCCCGCGCTGCTGCGGTCGAAATGGTCAAGGGGCTCGTCCGACTGCTAAGCGAAACCACGGTGGATGGCTATGTTTTTCGCACCGATCTTAGGCTGCGGCCCGATGCTGGCGCCACCCAGGTCGCGATCTCTCTGGATGCCGCCGAAGCCTATTACGAGGACATGGGACAGAACTGGGAACGTGCGGCTCTGATAAAAGCCCGCCCCTGTGCGGGCGACCCCAAGACGGGAGCGGATTTTGCCAGATTGATCGCGCCGTTTGTCTGGCGCCGTAATCTTGATTACGCCGCGATCGAGGATATCCACTCCATCAAGCGCCAGATTCATGCCCATGCCGGTCATGGGGTCATCGCCGTTGCGGGTCATAATATCAAGCTCGGCCGCGGTGGCATTCGCGAGATCGAATTCTTTGCGCAAACCCAGCAGCTAATCCTTGGTGGTCGCGACCCCAGCCTGCGCGAGCGCGGTACCCTGGCGGCAATCCGCGCGCTTACCGCACGTGGACTGGTTTCGGAGCGTGCTGAACGCGACCTCACCCACGCTTACCGCTTTTTGCGGACGCTCGAGCACCGCCTGCAGATGATCGAGGATCAGCAGACGCATAGTGTGCCCAAAGATCCGCAGGACGTGCGCCGCATTGCCAGCTTTATGGCCTTCGACAGTGAGCATACGTTTTCACAGGCCCTGCGTCATGAACTCGAGACCGTCCAGGAACATTACGCCCACCTGTTCGAACAGGCGGCGCCACTGGCCAGCGCCGCCGGAAGCCTCGTTTTCACTGGCGTCGAGGACGATCCGGAGACGCTCGAGACTCTGCGCCAGATGGGATTTCGCGACGCCTCTCATATCGCCCACACCATTCGCAGCTGGCATCACGGACGGATCCGCGCCACCCGCTCGGCACGCGCACGCGAACTTCTGACCGCGCTCATTCCAGGACTTCTTGGTGCACTAGCGAACACGGCCGATCCTGATGCCGCCTTCAATCAGTTCGACCGCTTCATTTCGTGCCTGCCGTCCGGAGTGCAGGCCCTGTCGCTTTTTCTCAACAATTCGCGGCTGCTTCAGCTGATCGCCAATGTTGCAGGCGCAGCCCCCCGATTGGCGACGCATCTGGGCCGCAATCCGGCAGTCCTCGATGCGTTGATGGACCCGGGATATCTTGGAGAACTGCCACGTCGCGCCCAGCTGGAACAGGATCTTGGCTCGCTGCTGCGGCCGAGTGCTTCCTATGAAGAAGTCCTGGACGCCGCGCGCCGCTTTGCCCGCGAGCAAATCTTTCGCGTCGGTGTCCAGATCATTGAAGGTAATGCCGAAGCAGCAGAGGCAGGCCCGGCACTGGCTAATGTCGCTGAAGCGATTATTCGGGCACTGTTGCCGGCGGCTGCGCAGGAACTGGAAGCGGCGCATGGCCGTGTCACTGGCGGTGAGTTTGTTGTAATCGCCATGGGCAAGCTCGGCGGACGCGAGATGACCGCCACATCCGACCTCGACCTTATCTGCGTGTATGACGCGCCGGACGGCATCGAACAGTCGGATGGCGCAAGGCCGCTACCCGTATCGACGTATTATGCGCGTCTGGCCCAGCGCTTCATCGCCGCCCTGACGGCGCAGACCGCGCAAGGCGGCCTCTATGAGGTTGACATGCGGTTGCGTCCCACGGGCAACAAGGGACCGGTAGCGGTAAGCCTGACTTCGTTTGCACGCTACCATGCGGAACAGGCCTGGACCTGGGAGCGCATGGCCCTGACCCGGGCACGGGTAATAGCCGGGTCATCGGGCCTTGCGGCGCGCGCCGCAGATGCGGTGCGTGCAGCGCTCACGCGCCCCTTTGAAAGCGCACGACTGTTTCAGGACGCCCGCGACATGCGTGACCGTCTTGCCGCGCAGTTTCCGGGTAAGAATCACTGGGACATCAAATATGCCCGTGGCGGGCTCATTGACCTCGAATTCATCACCCAGACCCTGCAGTTGGCCCGCGCCGCCGCAAATCCCGATGTGCTCGAGAGCAGCACCATCGCCGCTTTGGCCAAACTGGAGCGCGACGGCACCCTTGCCGCCGACGAAGCCCTGACGCTCATCGAATCAGCCGCGCTGCAGAATGATCTGCTGCAGATCCTTCGGATTACGCTGGAGGCGCCGCTTGACCGGGCCAGCGCCACGCCCGGGCTTGAAGCCCTGCTCACCCGGGCAAGTCGCCAGCAGGATTTCCGTGCCGTCGAGGCCGCGCTCACCCGGGCCCAGGCGGCGGTGCGCGAGGTCTGGGAGCGGCGGATGGGACAGCCCACCCAGTGATCCATTCTGCCCGCTCTTCCTATAAGCTATCCGAATCAGCCGTCGTTGCACCCATGCCTCTGCTCACACTTCACCGCATCGCCAAGACCTATGACGGAGGACTTGCAGCCATCCGTCGCCTGGATCTCGACGTTGAACGTGGCGAGTTCCTGTCGTTGATCGGCCCGTCTGGCTGCGGCAAGTCGACAGCCCTGCGCATCATTGCCGGGCTCATGGCCCCCAGCGAAGGTGCCGTCGGCTTTGCCCATGGCCGCCCCGAAATAGGCTTTGTGTTCCAGGAACCGACGCTGATGCCCTGGCGGGATGTGCTCGGCAATGCCGCCCTGCCGCTGTCGTTGCGTGGAGTATCACGGTCCGAAGCGGAGCGCCGTGCCGGCGAGGCTCTGCGCCGTGTAGGTCTGGCAGGCTTTGAGCACAGCTATCCCCGGGCCCTTTCGGGCGGCATGAAAATGCGCGTTTCGATCGCCCGAGCGCTTGCCGCGGCGCCGCAGCTGCTGCTGATGGACGAGCCGTTCGCCGCCCTCGATGAACTGACGCGCCAGCAGCTGAACGACGACCTGCTCAAGCTGTGGCGCGAGGATGGGCTGACCGTCATCTTCGTCACCCATTCGGTGTTCGAAAGCACCTATCTGTCCCAGCGCGTGGTGGTGATGACGCCGCGTCCCGGACGCATCTTCGACGAAATCCGCCTGAAGGCGCCGCCGGGTCGCACCGAGTCCTACCGGTTGTCAGCGGAATTTTCAGCTGACGCAGCGAAGGTTTCGCAGGCCCTGAAACTGGCCATGCAGGAGGGAGTTGAGACGGCTCACCATAATCGCAATCCGGGGCCTGTCTGAAGATGGACAAGCATGCGCGTCAGTTGCGGTCATCAGGACATCGTGATCACCTTCTGAGCGGGACAAACCTGACAAAAGCCTTCATTCCGCTGGCGCTCGGCATGGTGGTGATTGCGCTTTGGCAGGCTTTGACCCAGTATTATCGTGTCTCTCCCATCGTGTTGCCCTCTCCGGCCGCCATCGCCCACGCCATGGCGACACACTGGCCTCTTCTGCTCACAGCCAGCTGGACGACATTATCGATTACTCTTGCGGCCTTTGTGCTCGCCGTGATCGGCGGTGTGAGCCTTGCGGTTATCTTTTCGCTGTCCAGGACTCTGGAACATGCGCTCTATCCTTATGCCATCGCGCTGCAGGTCACTCCTGTAATCGCGATTGCACCCATTATCACCATCTGGATAGGCTATGATCGGATTGATCTTGTACTGCTGGTTCTAGCGTGGATCGTCGCGTTCTTTCCCATCCTCGCCAACACCACCTTGGGGCTGCGTTCTGCCGATCACAACCTGATAGACCTCATGCACCTTTATGGCGCGAGCCGCTGGCAGATCCTGACCCGCCTTCAGCTGCCCACCGCACTGCCATTTCTCGTTTCCGCGATGAAGGTGTCAGGCGGCCTCGCCCTGATCGGAACCGTGGTTGCCGAGTTTGCTGCGGGCACCGGTACGGCAACAGGACTGGCCTGGACCATTACCCTGGCAACTCGCAATCTTGAGATGGCCGAGGCCTTTGCCGCACTCGCCCTGCTCTCTCTGCTCGGCATCGTGCTGTTTTTTGCCCTGTCGGCCCTGGAGTGGCTCCTGCTGCATCGCTGGCACGAAAGCGCTCTCAGGAAGACGCAATGAACGCGAAGTTGCGCTGTCCTGCGAATTGCGCCTAACATCAAAAGTCGAAGTGTAATCGAAGGTCTGCGGGATGTTTGTCGAAGTCGAGGGCGCACGCCTGTTTTTCGACGTGCTCGGTGCAAAATTCATCCTCGACGGCCCCAAGATGCGCGAAAAGCCGACCCTGAT
>JAGWRJ010000953.1 GCA_028869725.1 Alphaproteobacteria bacterium
ATCGTTCACGGCACAGATGCTGGCGCTCGTGGCACTGCCGTTTCTGCTGCAGACCCGGCTCGGATTTTCGGCGGTTGCGACCGGCCTTCTGATCACGCCCTGGTCGGTCGCAACAGGCTTTGCCGCGCCGCTCGCCGGTCGCCTATCTGACCGCTACCCGGCCGGGCTCTTGTGCGCCGCAGGTCTGCTCGTGTTTGCCGCCGGGCTTGCTGCCCTGGCAGCCATTCCGCCTCATCCTGCCATCGCCAACGTCGTCTGGCGCATGGCCCTGTGCGGCGCCGGGTTTGGCCTCTTTCAGTCTCCGAACAACCGCGCAATGATCGGCAATGCGCCGCGCACGCGCGCCGGCGGTGCAGCGGGTATGCTCAGCACTGCCCGTCTTCTGGGACAGACCACAGGAGCTGCGCTTGTAGCCCTGCTGTTCGGTCGCCTGGGGCCAGCGGGACAAATCGTGGCACTTGAACTTGCATCCGGCGCAGCCGTTCTTGGCGCTTGCGTCAGCGCCATACGCCTGTTCGACTGGCCACAGAACCAGACTGTGAGGTCCCTATGAAACTTGCAAGCTTCGAACGTGACGGCCATGCCCATTGCGCCCTTGTAGTGGAAGATGGGTTGATCGATCTGTCGCGCGCAGCCCCTGATCTGCCTGCGACGATGATCGGCTTGATCGAGGCCTATCCGCGCATCGCAGATAGGCTGCGCGATATTGCCCGCACCACACGCGCTCATCTGCGCATGCAGGACGTTCATCTGCTCGCCCCCGTGCCACGCCCCTCCAAGATTCTGGCCATTGGCCTTAACTATGCCGATCACATTGCCGAGACGGGACGCGAGCCTCCCAAAGAGCAGGTGTGGTTTGCCAAGCTCGTCAATGCTGTCAACGGCCCGTTCGACCCCATCCAGCTGCCGCGTGTTTCGCAAAAGGTCGACTACGAGGCCGAACTGGTTTTCATCATCGGCAAGCGCTGCCGCCATGTCCGCAAGGAGGATGCCGCGCAGGTGGTATTCGGCTATTGCGCCGGCAATGATGTCAGCGCGCGCGACTGGCAGTTCAAGACCCCGCAATACACGCTCGGCAAAAGTTTCGACACGCACGCGCCGTTTGGGCCCTATATCGTCACCGCCGATGAGATCAAGGATCCGCACAATCTCGGGATCCGCAGCTTTGTCAACGGGGAGAAGCGCCAGGACTCGAACACAAGACATCTCATTTTCAACATCTTCGATCAGATTGCCCAAATCAGCTCAGTCATGACGCTCGAGCCCGGTGATGTCATTTTTACCGGCACCCCAGGTGGGGTCGGCACAGCGATGACCCCACCTTCGTTCCTGAAGGACGGCGACGTTGTCCGCATCGAAGTCGATGATGTCGGTGCACTCGAAGCGGTGATGGTTGCCGAACGCGCTTGAGACAGATCAACGTGCCATGGCCGCGATGGTCCATATGCTGCGGCCGCAAATGCTGGCTGTCTCATGTCCGTTGATCGCCTTGTCACGCTCACACTCAATCCGGCTATCGACCTGTCGGCGGCAACGCCAAAGCTCGAACCGCTGCAAAAGCTGCGCTGCACCAACATGCGGCGCGACCCCGGCGGCGGTGGCATCAATGTCGCGCGCGTCATCGCCCGGCTTGGCGGTAAGGTCACCGCGATCTTTCCCAGCGGCGGCATCAGCGGCAAGCTGCTTGAGCAACTGCTCCGCGCCGAAGGCTTGTCGCAGATCGCGGTGCCAACTCAGAAGGAAACCCGCGAAGATGTCACGGTTCTCGAAGAGGAAACGGGTCAGCAATACCGCTTTGTGATGCCAGGTGCGGCACTGAGTGACACCGAACAAAGCGTACTTCTGGAGGCACTTTGCGACTGCCCCGCTGACATTGTGGTCCTCAGTGGCAGCCTGCCCGAAGGAGTTCATGCCGATGTTTACGGCCAGATTGCTGAGACCTGTCAGGCACACGGCCAGCGCCTCGTTGTCGACAGTTCAGGGCCTGCCCTCAAGGCTGCACTGTCGCATGGCGTGTTTCTGATCAAACCCAATGCCCGGGAACTGGATGCGCTCACCGAGCGCACCCTTACAACTGAGGAAGACCTGATCGCGGCCGCCAGAGCGGTGATCGCCCAAGGTGGTGCCAAGTTCGTGGCGCTCACCCTCGCCGAGCGCGGGGCACGGCTCATCAGCGGCAATTCGGTGTTACGAGCCACCGCGCCGACCGTGACCCCACTCAGCACCGTAGGTGCCGGCGACAGCTTTACCGGCGGCTTCGTCTGGGCGCTGTCGCGCAAGCTCGACCTCAGCCAGTGCCTGCGCTACGGCGTCGCTGCGGGAACCGCGGCCCTGCTCGGACACGGTACGGAACTCGCACGGGCCGATGACGTGCACCGACTTGCTGACGCCATCGCTGTCGAGGCCAATTGATACCGGTC
>JAGWRJ010000954.1 GCA_028869725.1 Alphaproteobacteria bacterium
ATCGCATGGACTTTGGCGTGAACGCGGTTGCTCACCTTCAGGTGGCCGACGGATCTGCAACTCTCACCGCGTTCACCGCAGCTACGATCGCGCGGGCGCGCGAGCATTTTCCGCAAGAGGCACAGCTTTGGGTCGTATGTGGGGGAGGTAGACACAATCCTGCGCTGATGGCTGAGTTGGGCCAGCGCCTGGAAGCTCCGGTAGTTGCCGCAGAAGCCCTCGGCTGGCGTGGCGATTTTCTGGAAGCCGAAGCCTTTGCGTTTCTTGCCGCCCGGGCTGAGCGGGGTCTGCCTCTTTCCCTGCCCGCAACCACTGGCGTTAGTGAGCCCATGAGCGGCGGGCGTTTGCATCGCGCGCCCAGATAGCGCCGTGGTTCAGTTTCAAGGTGCGCACTGGGGTGCAGAGCCGGAGTGAGGCAGGATTTTCATCTGGCAAATGTGGGAGCCAATGCGCGGTATGGCAGGCTCTTACTCTTCAAGACTTTGATGCGCGCATTTAAATCCGGCAGTAGCCTGGTACTCGTCGAGCCAGCTCATCTGTGCTGACGTCTGCACAATGCCGAGCAAGATGCGCCACGCCAGCAGTGGCAGCCATATGCCCGCACTCATGGCTTTCCCGTCAGCTCTGGCGCGATCAGCCCGTGATCGGCGCATGCATCAACGTTCGTTCGGATGCTCCATCGTCCTGGATACATAAGATTCGACTGCCTCGAGCACTTCGCCTTCGTGCTTGTCGAAAAAATGGTTCGCGCCGTCGATCTTGTCGTAGGTGATCTTGATGCCCTTCTGGGCGGTGAGGCGGTCCACCAGCTTTTGGACATCGGCTTCCGGCACGACCTGATCGCGCGTGCCATGCACAATCAGTCCGGACGCAGGACATGGTGCAAGAAAGGCGAAGTCATACATGCTTGCCGGCGGCGCGATCGAGATGAAGCCCGTTATTTCGGGTCTGCGCATCAATAGCTGCATGCCGATCCAGGCACCGAAGGAGATGCCGCAGACCCAGACGAAGGAGGGGTTGGGGTAAAGGGTATTCATCCAGTCCAGCACGGCCGCCGCATCCGACAGCTCGCCCGCGCCCGAATCGAAGGTGCCCTGGCTGCGACCGACCCCCCGGAAATTGAACCGCACCGCGGTGCAGCCCAGGCGATGGAACATGTGGAAGAGATCGTAGACCAGCGGATTGTTCATAGTGCCGCCGAACTGTGGATGAGGGTGCAGCACCAGGGCCATCGGCGCGCCAGGGGTCTTTTGACGCTGGTAACGGGCTTCGATGCGCCCCGCGGGGCCGGGCAGAATGATATCAGGCATGAACGGCACTCCGGCTGATAAGGGCTGCGGGATAAATATCCGATATTTTCACTCTGGTTTTCCTTCCCCCTCGGGTCCCGGACAGATGGAGAAAGCGCCGGGTGAGGCAGCATGTCCCGGGATCGAGGTCGTGTTTGGCGCGTTCAATTCTTGACCATGGCAGTAGGAATACCTATATCCCCCACCTGGTATCCGCCCGGCGCTGCGCCGCAACAGCGGGAGGGGAGCCGTTTCTACACCGAAGCGACCCTTAAAAAGCAAGCATAAACACGGGCGGGTGGCCGGCGGACGGTAAGACGAGGGTCGCAATGCGGTTAAGCACCAAGGGACGCTACGCGGTGATGGCAATGGCCGATCTGGCGGCACAGGAGGCGGCAAGCCGGCCGGTGTCACTGGCAGAGATCGCCAAACGCCAGGAAATTTCGCTCTCCTATCTGGAACAGCTATTCGCCAAGCTGCGCCGGGGTGGGCTCGTTCAAAGCGTGCGCGGGCCAGGCGGGGGGTACCGGCTCAGCCGTGCTGCGGATGACATTCGCATTGCGGACATCATCCTTGCGGTCGACGAGCCGATCACCGCGACCCGGTGCCGGGAAGGTAGCGCCAAGGGGTGCACTGGCACGGCAGGCCGCTGCGTCACCCATGACCTGTGGGAAGAGCTTGGCCGACATATCCATGTCTTTCTTGCGTCCGTGTCGCTCGCCGACGTCGTGGAGCGACGCATTCTGGGGCGAGCCCACGCTCTGGCGGCGCCGCGGGCCGTTGCGGCCGAGTGAGATCAGGATGATCGATCTGGATCACAACGCCACCACGCCACTGCGCCGCGAAGCGCGCGCTGCACTTCTGCGCGCAATCAGAGCAGGCGGCAACGCCTCGAGCGTGCATCGCAATGGCCGGACGGCGCGTGCAGCCATCGAACAGGCGCGGGCAGACGTGGCCCGGCGCATGGGGGTCGAGGCCAGTACGGTGGTCTTCACCAGTGGAGGAACCGAGAGCTGTGTCCTGGCAGTGTGGGGTGCGTATTACGGTGCCCTGGAGGCAGGGAGGCCC
>JAGWRJ010000955.1 GCA_028869725.1 Alphaproteobacteria bacterium
CACAACCGCAAAGCCCTTGCCATGCTCGCCCGCTCGCGCTGCTTCGATGGCGGCATTGAGAGCGAGCATGTTCGTTTGGTATGCAATGTCATCGATGATCGAGATCCGATCGGCGATCGACTGCATGTCCCCAACCGTGCGCGTGACCGCCGCTCCACCATCCTGCGCTTGCTGGGATGATTGGCGAGCCATGTCTGCCGTAATCCGGGCATTGTCCGAGCTCTGACGGACGGAAGCCGTGGATTGCTCCAACGTCGCAGAGGTCTGCTCCACCGATGCCGCCTGCTCCGACGCACCTTGCGATAGGCTCTGCGATGTGCTGCTGACCTGCTCGGCCGCAGCTGCAAGTCCACGCGCAGCCGTGTTGACCGAGCCGAGAGCTTCCTCCAGGTTGCGGCGCAACGATTCGAGCGCGACCAGCGCACTATCCCTTCGAGCTCGCCCAACCATGATCGGCGAGACCATGTCCCCATTGGCAAGGCGAAGCGCATGCGCGCTCAGATCGCTGGCTTCCGCGCCCAGCAGGTCGAGATCTCTTCGAAGTTGCACCGCCATGTAGATCAGGATCGCGGCTTCGAACACCACGTAGACCGCATGCACGATCACCCGCTCAAGGCTCGGGCCCTGCACAAAGAGCTTGATGCCGGTGTTGTGTGCCTGAAGCCAGTCGAACGAGAGATGATGAATTGCGATCAACACGGCGCCAAACAGAATTGGGCGCCAGTCACGATAGAACAACAAGAAGGCCAACAGCACGAAGATGCCGAAATGGGCCTCGATCGCGCCGCCGCTCTGCTGAATCATTAATGCACAGTAGGTCATGAAAGCAGCGGCAACCGCCAACCGCGTAACAAGTCCCCCGGGCTGCAGCGCGATCAAACCAGCCGGCACCAACATAGCTGGAAGCCCAATCGTCAGCGCTTCGGTCCATGTCGCGGTTTGCGATCCCAGCCCGAGTGAGACGACCAGCAAAAAGACCAAGGTCGCGCCCATAACCCTGTCGGCGCGAACGGCGGCCCTTTCCACGGTCGACACGGAGCCGTACACTGCATTATTCGTCATATCAAAGCCGCCTTATTTATCCCCCGCATAGGGGCGTCTGGAACCAAAGCTGATAGTGCCACAGCATGTATGCCGTGTACATGATCCAGGTGACGACGATCATCCAAGCCACAATGGTTCTCGATCGCCGAAGCATGCTCAACATGGCCATGACTGCCTCACAAAAGCGGCATCCGGCGAGGGACTGGGAGCATTTGTGCCATCAGTCTGCCTCCACTTTTGGCGGGCCATCTCGCTCCCTTTGAAGCCGAGCGACATCTGAGCCGGCAAGTTCACCGTGCCGCCCCCACACTGGTGGAAACCTCTAGACGCCACACTTCGGTGAAGTGTTCGATCACCCGGTGCCGCACACGCCCTCTAACGGAGCTCATCCCATCGAAGTGCTCTGCCAGTAGCTGCGCCAATTCAGTATTCCTAAGACCACGCTGGGCAATAAAGGACTCCACTATCTGACGGGCATCCAAGGTCACCGCAGCTCCGAGTTGTTCGGGCGATCCCATCGCCTGCATGTCCCAGAGCAGGTACGTAGCCAGCGCTCCCAGTGCCGTTTGGGGGCGCTGCGGGGCCACGTCGTAGTGGAACCTTCGGTACCAATCCGGTATGTCCTGGATGGGCATGGGTCGTGCGATCCCATATCCCTGTCCGTAGTCCGCGCCAAGGATCAGCGCGCCTTCGATCAGTCCCCGGTGCTCGAGACCCTCTACGGTCAGGCGCATGTCGAACGCGTGAACCAAGCGCGTCAGGTAGAGCATGAACTCCAGTGCCCGCTGTGGGCGATGGGTCGCGCCCCGCACCAGGCCTTGGTCCATCTTGACTTCGTCGAATGCGTACTGGTCCAGGCGAAGAAGCGAACTGTGCCCAGATCCCAGGTCATCCTCAGCGATTCGCACACCTACCTCTCGCAACTTCTGCAAAAAGGACTGGCGCTGTTCGTCAGTGTCCGTTCCCTCGCGGGTCTCGAGCAGCTCAAGCTCGATGCAAGAGCCGTGGTTTCCGCACTTTTCCACGGCACGCAGGATTGAATGTTCGCAGCGCGCATCGCCGATACCCTCGGCCGGGAAATTCAAAGCGATGGAGGCACGCAGTCCTGCTTCGGCGAGAAACTTCGAATCGATGCACGCCCGCTCGAGCCCCATATCGAGAATGGCGAACAATTCCTCGTTTCCACAAGCCGGCAGGAAACGATCAGGAGTCACAAAGCGACCCTGCTCATCGAGCAAGCGAGCCAGCGCCTCGACCTTGCGCAGTTGTCCATTGTGCAGATCGATGATGGGCTGGTACAGGAAGGCTACCCTCCTGTCCGCAATCCAGGAACGGTATTTCTGCCTGAGCGGCAGAGCAACGACTGGCGTGGCGTTCAACCTCTGGACCGCATGGCTGAGCACCTTCTGCAAATGATGAAGAAAGTTGCCCATGCGCAGCGTGGAAAAGAACCTTGGCCAAGCGCTGTAGAGGCTCAGCAAGGCGATCGTCTTCCCGGAGTCGTCCTGCAAGGGCAAGGCCGCACTTGAGCGAAAACCCAACTCCTTCCCCAGCGCCTGCCACGGCTTGTTGCGGGACTCGATGGCCCAAGCGTCGGACACGATGATCTGTCCACTGCGCCAGGCCCGCCCTCCTGGACCCTGGCCCGATGTTCTCGCCGAGTCGATGCTGATCTTGGGAACCAAGCCGGTCATCATGGCTTCGTGATAGCGATGTCCGGATGCCCCTTGCGACGCTTCGATCTGCAACTCGCCACTCGAATCACAGCGTGCGAAAAAGGCAGAAACGTCGCCTTCCAGGGCACCTATCAGGCCCATGACTCCGCGCACCAAGTCGGAGAAATTGGCCGTCTGCTGGATCAGCTCGTCGACGCCCGCCGTCGTCAGAGAAAGCTCTGTATCCACACGCTGGTAGCCTGACACCTGCGCCTGCAGATCCACGAAAACGCGCCGCTCGATGATCTCAAGTACCTGGCCCTGCTGCTCGCGCCCGATCAGTGGGACGATCTCCTCGCGCACCTCCTGCTGGAACAGCGCGAAGGACTCAACCAGGGCCTGCAACTCGACTCCGACCAAAGCGTGCGCCC
>JAGWRJ010000956.1 GCA_028869725.1 Alphaproteobacteria bacterium
CGCCTGTGTCATCGCGCAAAGGTCCCTGTTGTGCCCTGGGGTGGCAAGACGGGACTGGTTGACGGCGCATTTGCGGACAACGTGATTGCGCTCTCCCTTGAACGCATGAACAAAGTGATAGACGTGGACGTCACGGGCGCGACCGTCACCGTTGAAGCGGGCTGTCCGCTTCAGGCTTTGTGCGAGCGCGTCGAGCAGGATGGCCTGTTTTTCCCATTGGATCTGGGAGCGCGAGGGTCGGCCACCATCGGCGGGAATATTTCGACCAACGCGGGTGGAAATCGTGTTCTGCGTTTCGGAATGATGCGTGACATGGTACTGGGCCTTGAGGTCGTCCTGGCGGACGGCACGATCCTCAGTTCACTCAATCATCTCATCAAGAATAATGCCGGTTACGATCTGAAGCAGCTGTTTGTAGGCTCCGAGGGTACGCTCGGTGTGGTGACGCGTGCTGTCCTGCGCCTGCGCGCGCTTCCTGCCAGCCAGAACGTCGCAATCGCCGCTGTTCGTCAATTTTCCGATCTGCCGAGATTGTTGCGGCGATTGGAGACGGACCTGTCAGGAACCCTCTCGGCTTTCGAGGTCATGTGGGAAGAATTTTACCGGCTGGTTACCACTGCGCCAGCGAAGGGGCATGCACCGGTGCCGCATGGGTATCCATATTACGTGCTGGTCGAATCCCTGGGCGGTGATGCCGCAGTTGATGATGAGCGGTTTCGTCGTGCCTTGGAAGAGGCCTTCGAGGACGGTGAGATCGTTGATGCTGTCGTGGCAAAATCCCAGGATGAACGTAACCGGATGTGGGCGCTACGCGACGATGTCGGCCAGGTGGCCAGATTTGCGCCTATATTCACGTTTGACGTCAGCCTGCCCATTCGTCACATGGAAACCTATATCGCAAAAATTGGCTCCGACGTGCACAGTCAGTGGCCACAGGCACGCATCTTCGTGTTTGGACACATGGGTGACGGAAACCTGCATGTCTTGCTCAGTGTTGGCGATCAAAGTCCGCAAACCCGCCACAAAGTGGAACTGACAATCTATCAGCCGCTTGCAGCGTGCGGAGGTTCCATATCGGCCGAGCATGGGATAGGTCTGCAAAAACGTGATTATCTGCCACTGTCGCGCTCGAGCGAAGAGATTTCGCTCATGGGCCGCATAAAGAAAATGCTCGACCCGGAAAATATCCTTAATCCGGGAAAAATAATCGAGCTTTGAGCGTTCAAGAAATAGTGGCAGGGTATTGAGGAGCTCGTATCCGACCCGAATACCTTCCTGTAGCGTTCTGGGGTGCGATGCCGATCACGCGGGGGGAAGGGATAGAAGGACTTTATGCACGATCATTCTGGCTGCGCGTGCTGTAGCACGCTGCTTGGCGATGCCTACCGCGAGCAGCGTCAGCGCGAGCTACATCCGCTGGCGTTGACCATCCTCCTGCGCCGGTTTGGGGACCGCAACGCAGCAATTGGAGCGACGCTTCTGGCTGCGGGCGAGTTGCCCCGGTCATCTTCCTCGGAACGCACCTTTGGTCAGTCGGATCCTGATGCCGCAGCGCTTGGGACACGGGTGTTTGTTGGGGGAACTGTCCTTCCCGTCGATGCAGCCTTTTCGGAAGCCGAAGCGCTCGCGATCAGAAACGGAAGAGTGCTCGCCTTCGGCCGCAGGAATGACGTTTTACGTGAAGCCGGAAAAGACGCTGAGGTCATCGATGTCGGCGGCAGGATCATCCTGCCCGGCTTTGTCGAGCCGCATATGCATCTCATACCCGTGGCGATGGCCAGCCGCTGGGAAAATGTCGGTGTTCTAAACTGCGATAATATTGAGGCGGTGATCGCGCGTCTGCGCCAGAAGGCGCAAAACACGGAGGCCGGGGATTGGGTTCTGGCCGGGCAGGTGGATCCCTCGTTGCAGGATGGGGCTGACGCCTTGTCCGCAACTCTACTCGACCATGTGTCACAAACCCATCCCGTTTTGGTGCTCAATGCCTCGCTGCACTTTGGCTACTGCAACAGTGCGGCGCTGCGCCTTGCCGGCATCGACCGCAACACACCCGATCCCTCCGGTGCTGTCTTTGTGCGGGGGGGCGACGGCGCGCCAAACGGCGTACTCAAGGGTGGCGGTGCACTGCTTAGGGTGCTGAGGGCGGCTCGCGCCATGGCCGGACTTGATCCGGTAGAAGCGGGGCTCAGCGTCTGCCGCAAAGCCAATTCCGTGGGCATTACGACGTTCTGTGATCAGGCTACTGGTGCGTTCGGCGGGCCATCCGACATTGCGACCTATCGCGCCATGGCGGCCAGCGGGCGTATGACGGCGCGTTTGCGCTATTCGCTACTCGATGCGCTGGGCGCCGAGTGGGATGGGATGGGGCTTTCCTTTGGCCAGGGCGATGCGCTGGTGCGGGCGACAGGTTGGAAGATTGTCGCCGACGGCTCCAACCAGGGACGGACCGGCTGCCAGCGCGAACCCTATTTGAACAGCAATGAGACCGGCTTGGCCTATGTCGATCCGCAGGCACTCAAAGAGAAGGTCGAGCGCCGCTTGCGCCAGGGTTGGCAGGTTGTGGTCCATGGCAATGGAGACAGAACCATCGATGCGATCCTTGATGCCTACGAGGCGGCGCGGACACGGGGCGTGTCCCTGGTACGTCGGCCGCGCATCGAGCACTGCTCGATTCTGCATGATGATCAGATTGCGCGCATCAAAGATCTTGGTGTGTCCCCAAGCTTTCTGATCGGGCATGTCTATTACTGGGGAAAGGCCTTCCGCGACACCATCTTCGGGCCGCAAAAGGCGGCCCTGCTCGACCGTGCAGCCTCGTGCGAACGGGCGGGCATCACCTGGACGCTGCATTCCGACGATCCGGTTACCGGGATGGACCCGCTGCGCTGCATCCACAATGCGGTGACGCGCCAGATGTGGCGCGAACCCGACAATGCGTTGGCACCAGAGGAATGTGTCCCGGTCCAAGCGGCAATCCGGTCTATGACGCGGGATGCGGCGTGGCAATGCCATTCCGAGCACGAAGTGGGAAGCCTCGAGCCCGGAAAATTTGCCGATCTTGTGATGCTGTCTGAAGATCCGCGTAAGGTCGATCCGCTGGCTATCAAGGATATTCAGGTTGTCGAGACCTGGATGAACGGACGCAAGGTCTGGGACGACGCTTGAGCGCGGACCCGACGAAGAATGTCCTGACCGCTCCATTTGCCAAAGACGGTATTGCAGCGTCGACCCGGTCCACCTGGTGATTTGTCTGCAGGCGCACTGCTTACGCTGTCCGATGCCGGAAGAGCCAGCGCGCACCGCTGAGGGTCAGGGCGGCAATGATAGCCATGGGCCATAATTGCGTCACCACGACCGTGGCCGGACTGTTTTCGAGAAAGAGGCCGCGGACAATGACGAGAAAATAGCGCATCGGGTTGGCCGCGGTGATGATCTGGATGACATGCGGCATGTTGGCGATTGGTGTGGCAAAGCCGGAGAGAATGACCGCCGGCACTACGAAGAGAAACGCCCCAAGCATGGCCTGCTGCTGGGTTCGTGCGAGGGACGAGACCATCAGACCTACGCCCAGTACAGCCAGGATGTAGAGCAGGAGACCGGCATAGAGGAGCCCGATGTTGCCGCGAAGCGGCACATGA
>JAGWRJ010000957.1 GCA_028869725.1 Alphaproteobacteria bacterium
CACGATGAGGAACGCGCTTACCTCACCGGCAAGCGCTGCAAATTGAGCGAGTGGAGGTACGTCGCCCTGCATGGAATACACGCCCTCCAGCACAAGCGCACGTGCCCGAGTTGCGTCACCGCGCGTTAGAATATTGCGGGCGCCATCGACGCTGTTGTGCTCGAAGCGCCGAAACGGTGCTCGCGACAGCATTAATGCATCGAACAAAGAGGCGTGTATTTCACGATCGACGGCGATAATGTCGCCTGGTTGCAGCGTTCCGCTGATAAGCCCGAGATTGGCGGTGTACCCTGTCGGGAAGACTAATGCCGCTTCCTTCTCATAAAAGCTGCACAGGGTAGCTTCTAAGCTTTCGTGCAAGCTTAGTGTTCCATTTAAAAGGCGCGAGCCTGTAACCCCGGTTCCCCAGAGCCTGGTAGCGTCGGTCGCGGCTTCGATGACGCGAGGGTCTGTGGCCAACCCCAGATAGTTGTTGGAGCCAAGATTGATGAGAGGTTCCCCATCGACCATAATCGTCGAGTGCGATGCGCTTTCGATCGTGGCATAGTATGGAAATCGGCGAAGGCGCGCAGCGGTTTTTGCTTCCGCGACACGAATGTCGTCTCGCAGTCGCTGCTGGACTGCGTTCAGCGCCTCGCTTTCGTGGTGCGGCAGCGTCTTTAGAGTGCCCAAATGTGCGTCTCCGAAAGTGTGATTACACGGTCGAAGGTGCCGCTCGAGGACACTACATCGAAGCCCGAGCCACGCGCATTGACTTCGAGATCTTGTGTAGTGATCAACGTCAAGGTGAAACGCCGTGATGCTGACGTTTTCGCCGTGTTGTCTTGAGTCAACAAACCGTCGCCGGTTACGCCCACGCTGGGCGCGGCAGGGGCCATTGTTGTGCGCGGGCGTACATTCGCGTTGGTACGAAACGTGGGAGTGCTTTCAAATTTGAAGAGGGGAGTGCGTTCGTGTGCGGCAGTGTCGTGCCTTATCCAATCACTGCAGTCCGCTCGCCGTCCGAGAATGCTGGCTTGGAGCAGTGTAGTGGTCACTCTCCCGGCTTCGGCACCGCGTTCAACCGGGGTTGCATCGCTTCCGTAATGCTCTTCTTCGGCACTATAGAATGAGATATCCCGTTTGGTGGCGGGTGAGTGATCCCTCCGCTGGCCGCAATATTCTGGAAACTCATCATAAATTGCGGCGGCCTCGTTGCCGTCGGTAGTGGATGACATTACACCCGCTCCTGGATGGAAAGAAAATTACGTTACTGTGGGGCCGCTGCTTTGTAAATATTCGCAAATCTATTAGAGAGATGATGGTAATCATGTAAATCTAAGAGCAGAAAATATATCGTAATTGTCCTCGAATATTTTAGTTATCAAGGATAAATACCTCGTGCCTGAAGGTAAACATGGGTATGGGCCTCGCCGCAATACTCCGAGCATATTTGCGCTGAGCTATGCTACGACAACTGCCATGCCAGATTTCACCGGGCGGCCGCCCCTTCAGCCAAGAGCCTTAAGCGCGATCAGATCGCTGCTTGCGCCGCCAGTCAACTTGTACGAGGTAGTTCCCCCAGGAATTTGTGACAAGCCCGTACGGATATTAATGATGCTTTTTGGGCAAGCAGAGTCTCAGCCAGGTCCGCCATGGCGTGAGCCCTGCTTCGCAGGGAGGAGCTAATTGGTTTGGGTGGGCGCTCCCAGAATTTAAGCATTTCGTTGATTAGTGCGGGGCATGTGGACAGGCGCAGTTCGAAGAATCGGTAGCTGCCTGAGTTGCGGTGGAGCGGAAGACGCCCAGTAGCGATATTGGCCTCGGATTGAAGCATCACCTAGCTGCCGACAGCTTTGTTTCTTTTCAACGCCGCCTTTCAAGTCATCATCGGACGTAAGACTATCGCTCTGGCTTTGCAGGTTTGGGCCGGATTGAGGTCTGGCGCCAATCAATTTGGTCAACCTGGGTGTAATGCTTGGCGTCACTCTCCTCGTGTCATTGAGTGTATAGGGACTGGGCATGGCGAGAAACGTCGAGCGCACTGGTACGTCGCAGCTTAGAACGCTTCATCGCATGCGGTCCAATTGAGCCAGCGCGGGATGTGGCAGAGCCATTCGAGCTTCTGCACGCGTAGGCGAAAATGGGTAACCACGGACAAGGCCTCGGTACAGAGGAGCGCCTCCCTTCAAAGGCGTATAAGTGCATCATCCGGCGTGAGCATACCCATGTGCGGCCTGTTCTTGGTCAACCGGAAGAGAGAAGTTGATCTTGGTTTGGTGATCAAACTATGTCAATTTTGCCAAGTTGAATTGCGGAATGGGCTGGAAGGTTCTCATGACACGGGCATGGACGCGGAAATTTTTGATTGGAATGGCGCTTTTGGGGACCTTAGCTTCTCTACCAGCCGCGGCGGCGGTTGCACCGGACCAAGCACCTATTCCGCCTTCGGAACAGCCTTCCCCGGCAGACAAAAAAGCCATTCTAGATATGGTGAAGGCCCGACAGGATGCGTGGAATCGTGGCGATTTCCGCGGCTACATGAGCGGGTTTGAGAATCCCGGCATCATCTTCGTGTCCAACGGCAAAATCCAGCCCAGCTGGCAGGCGACGCTCGATCATTACATAAAAGGTTATCCGACCAAAGAGGCGCGGGGGCATGTTCGCTTCTACGATGCTACCATCCGCATGCTGGGACCGAATGCGGCGCTGTTGATTTGCCATCTTCACATGACGCGTCCGAAACATCCGTTAGAGGGCGTGTTCACCGACATCGTGCAACGTATAGATGGTAAATGGATCATCACGATGAATCACGTTTCGGCCTACGACGCAGCAAAGAAGTGAGCATCGCGAAATGTGTCTATTGATTTTCGATGGACAGATTTCCCGGCAAGCTGGTGAATCCGCGGGCGCGGTAGTCACGAGGGCCCGACCTCCAGTATATTAATTGATAGCCACCAGCTTACAGCAATATATCGCCGAAGGTCTCGACAACGGGACGTGCCCGACGCTGGACGGGAAACGGACCGTGTATCAGGTTCCTGTCTTCGGCGCAGGGCGCGCATAAGCTAGTCCCCATGCTCATCGGCTTCCCGAAGCTCATATCGCGTCTTCGCAATTGGAACGGATTGATGTTCAAGGCTGCCTGCCGCGACGCAGAGACGTTGCAGCAATCGACCATCAGCGAATAGAAAAGGGGACCAAATTAGCGCGTAATTTGGTCCCCTGAATCAGCTTACTTCAGGTGCCTGCCACCACGTTCCCGAAAAGGGTATGCCTAAAGCGAGGCAAGATACGCTGAAACTTCGCGCATCTGTTGATCGGTCATCTGCTTGACGTTTGCACTCATGATCGCATTGTTGCGCGACATGTCGCGGAATGCATGAAGCTGAGCGATGAGATAGTCACGGTGTTGGCCGGCGAGGCGAGGGAACATTGTGTTTCCTTCTGCATTCGCACCGTGACAGGCGCCGCATGCTGGGACATTTTCTGATGCGATGCCTTTTTCAAAAATGGTCTTGCCAGCAGCGACCTGGGCAGGATCCTCGTTCGATGAGGGTTTAGGTGGCTGCTGCGCTTTGTAGTATTCGGCGATTTCCTTGATCATCTTGTCTGGCAGAGTGCCGGCCATGGTCCACATATAAGCCTTGGCATAGTGATCAGCGCGGGTGTGATCGCGAAACGCCTTGAGCTGTGTCTCGAGGTATGTCTTGGTCTGCGCGGCAAGGTTGGGGAACCATGCGGTCGAGCTGATGCCGTTATTGCCGTGGCATTGGCTGCAGGTGTCAGTGACGATGTTGGGCTCGGGCGGGCTTGTGGTTCCCGCCGTCGCGCTTGCCCCCAAAATAAGCAGCGCCGCCACACTCAATGCTGCGATCGATCTCATAGTATCTGGTTCCCTCTTTCAGAATGCGATCCAAGGATCGGTGACGACCGCCTTGGTACGGGGCTCATGCGGCTCCGATACGGTATAGTCGGTGTGTGTAACGATGAAGAGCTGGAGGGGCGGACGCGGATATGTGTCGACCTTGCCTTCAGCGGCGACGGAACGCCGGTGTCCGGCAGAATAATGTCGCCGTTGCGCATTTGCGTTGCCCTGAGGCGCCTTTCTGACGGTATCATCCCCCACAACCTTGCTGCCCGATGCCACTTCATGCGCTCCCCGTCAACGATCCGGACGGCGCAGACTGCGCCTTGAGTCTACGCCGCCGCATCAGGCTGGAATCGGGGAACCCTGCCGTTGGTACTTTAAGAAGTTTATCGGCGACCAAAAGTTACGTCAAAGTAATCTGTGTAAAGAGGCAAATGATCGCAGGCACTTGGGGCGGGGCAGATATCTGCGGCGTGTCAGAGGTTCCGGAAGGCCATTCCCGTACTGTCCTGCGCACGGGCAATGCCGCATTGCTGCCGGCCCGCTGCAGGAAACCGACGCAAGAGGCCTAGTGATACGTCAGCGCTGAGCTGCGATGCAGGTGCGGACTGCATCGGGGTTGCACCCCGGCGCACGACGGCCGTCAAACCAGGGTGGTCGCTCACGGCGCCCCCCAGAGGTCTCAGCAACAGGCTCTGGACAGAAAAGATCTTTCGACACGCCTTCAATTGTCCTGATTGTACTGAATGCACAGCTGCGTGGCTGAAGCGGTACGTGGATGTCTTTGAGAATAATACTTATTTATAACGGCAAATAAACATGAATTAACTGCAGATATGATTACGCATTTACTGGAATGCTATTGTGATGATGGAATGACGTTGTCACATCATCCGGACTACGCAGACTTTATATTATTCATAATACTGGTGTGTAGATATGCCTCGGGCGCTAGAACTGTAGGGGATGCGCAAGAGCTTTGCATGCCCAGCAGTAGTCGACTTGGGTTCATCCCTCGCTTCCGGTGAATTCTACGATCTTCTTGGTCCGAACGTTGCCGGCACACCCACCATGCTGCCTATGGTGGTGGGGTTTATCAGACCCGAACACGGCACCATCTTAGCTCTTGGCACCGATGCCTTGGTTGATCCGCCTGCTGCCAAGCCGATGATGGCATCGCTGACGGATGGGCTTATGATCTAAGACACCACTCGAATACCTCGAATTCGTTGCCGGCCTGCGGTCGGTCGCCCAATGACCGTGATGAACCGGGCGGAAGGAATGCTGCACTGGCCTATCTCCGGCCGTCCCAGCGAACGCTGTGACGGCTTGTCCCGCGCCCTGAAGCAGAAGCCGCGTTCGCCTGGCCCCTGATCCAAGATCCCAGGCAATTGATCTCCGACGAACCCCAATCAGGCCTCGACGCAGCCATGACATGGCAAGTCTGGGACCCACTTGTCCGGGGCGTTCGCGAAGGCGCGACGATGGGCCCGACCACGCATGTTCTTGAGGTTGCGGAACCGCTGGCCGAACGCATCGGTATAACCAACAAGGTCGTCTTGTCGTCGAAAGGGCCTTGGAACATCTGTGCGAGCAGCATTTGGTCGGGGTTCGCTCGTGCCCTGGCTGGTAGGCCAAGGTGGAAGCATTGCGGTAAGATTGGAATCCGGGGGCGAAGATGGGGGAGGACATCGTCATGAGTGAGCGTTGGGTGCAGGCCGAATTGCGGTTCTTGCGTGGATATGCCGTGGTGATGTCACTGGTGGCAGCCGTGTTTCTGGTTGCCGCTGTACGCGCCGATACCACGACGACAAGCTTTGATACGATCAATGTGCACCGCATCAATGTTACCGATGCGGACGGGAGAACTCGTCTGGCTCTTTTCGGCAAACAATGGGAACCACCGATCATTCTGGGCGGGAAGGCATATTCCGGCCGAAGTGGGCCAAAGGCCGCCGGGTTAATGTTCTATAATGATCAGGGTGATGAACTTGGAGGGCTCGTTTATGCGGGCGAACGAAAAGCCAGCGGAGCCATATCGCAAGGACAGTCGCTGACCTTCGACGCCTATCGCCAGGATCAGGTGGTCCAGCTGATGCAGGACCAGGAAGGTACGGCCCGCACTGCCGGTTTGATCGTAAACGATCGTCCCAATGTGTCGATGATCAAGGTGCTACGCCTTCTCGGTCATCTAAAAGCGATGTCAAAGGCAGAGATTGATGCCAAGTACAGGAAGCTTGTGACAGCTGGCGATATAGGACATGCCCGTCTGTTCGTGGGTACTGCACACAAGACGGCATCCATTGAGTTGAAGGATAAGGATGGGCGCACCCGCCTTCTGCTATCGGTCTCGGCAGCAGGCCGGCCGCAAATCAAATTTTTCGACTCCGCCGGCAAGGTAATACGGACTATCGAGCCCGACACAAAAGGGTAGAGGCGGGCAACCATACGAGCGGATTGCGTGCACAGGACTGCGGTAGCGGCCTACGCCCTGTGGCGCAGACAAGTACCTACGTCGCCAGCCTCAATGTTCCGGGTTCCGTCATGCCGGTACCGCGATAACGGCTCATCTGGTTGCTGTCTCCGCCCGACTGGAATTGGACGATCACGGCGAGGCCGGGGGCGTTGTCTTGGAGGTCAAGCTCGGCCCCATGAAGATCGACGATTGCGGCAACCAGGCTAAGACCGAGGCCGCTGCCCGGTGTCGTGCGGCTTCGCTCCAGCCGATAGAAGCGGCGCAGCACCGCTTGCCGTTCGCCTTCAGGAATACCTGGACCATTGTCGGCAACACGCAGGACTGGCCCCTTGGCATTTTGCCCGATGCTGACGGAGATGTTTGTTCCGGGGCCGGCGTGACAGATGGCATTCTCGATCAGGTTCACCAGCATCTGCGTCAAGAGCTCGCGGTCACCGTGAAAATCCTTGGTGGGTACCGTCTGCGCCGTGAGCAGGCAGCCTGCGTCTTCAGCCACCGGTCCGTAGGTCTGGGTCAGAGAATGTGTCAGAAGAGTGAGATCCACCGACTGAAAATTGGCCCGTCGGCTTCCCGACTCGATTTGCGCGATGCGCAAGATCGCTGCGAACGTTTCCATAATTGCGTCGGCTTCGCTGAGCGCACGGTCTACTGCCACGGCGTAGTCGTCGGTGCTCATCGCAGTATTGCGCGCCTCATCCAGGATATGGCGCATACGACTTAAGGGGGTGCGCAGATCGTGAGCAATATCACTTGACACCTGATGGAGCGTTTCCATCAGTCCGCTGATGCGATCGAGCATGCGATTGAGAGTCGTCGACAGCCGATCTATGTCATCGTCAATCCCGCGCAGCGGCATGCGCCGGCGTATGTCACCGCCGATGATGGCTTCCGCCGTGCGCGTGATCGAGTCGATGCGGCCAAGAAAGGCCGCACTGAGTGCCATTCCGCCGCCAACGGCCAGTGTCAGCATGACAAGCAGCGCCCAGCCAAAAGTGGTCATGATGAGGCGCCCGACCCGCTGTACCTTGCCGATGTCGTCGCCAACCATCAGCCAACCCTCGTGACCCAGCGGGATGGCATAGACGATCAGCTGCTCGAGATGGCCTGGCTCTTCGTCGCCATCGGGGGGACCTTGCATGTGGTTCCACCCCGGTCGGGCAGCCGGATGAGGCAGAGTGCCGTAGACACGTACGCCCCGCCCGTCAAAGACCGTATAGTCAAGCCCACCCACCAGACGTC
>JAGWRJ010000958.1 GCA_028869725.1 Alphaproteobacteria bacterium
GGATGGCAGCCTGGCACAGCGCATGACCCTCCAGTCACGCCAGGCTATCGCCGAGGCCGATGTCTGTCTGTTTGTCATCGACGGGCGCGAAGGCGTTACTGCCGGTGACGAGACCATTGCCCAGAGCCTGCGGAAGTCCGGCAAGCCGGTAATTCTTATCGTCAACAAGTGCGAGAGCCGGGCGTCGAATGCAGGGTTCAGCGAGGCCTACGTGCTAGGTTTTGGCGAGCCGGTTGCGGTATCTGCCGAACACGGACTTGGCTTCGGCGAGCTTCTTGCGCAGCTGCGTACGCAGCTGCCGGCCCTGCCGCAGCAAAGCGAAGAGGTAGAGGATGCCGACCGCACCAAGCCGCTGCGCATCGCTCTTGTCGGCCGTCCCAATGTCGGCAAGTCGAGCCTTTTCAACCGCCTGATCGGCACCGAGCGTGCGCTGACCGGACCTGAAGCGGGGATCACCCGTGACGCTATTGCCGCGCCCTGGCAGATCAAAGACCGTTCAGTCCTCATCTACGACACGGCAGGGATGCGGAAGAAGGCGCGCGTTGCGGGCAAGACACTCGAGGAGTTGTCTGTCGGCTCCAGCCTCGGCGCCATCCGCTTTGCCGAGTGTGTGGTGCTCGTGATGGATGCTGAGCATCCCTTCGAGAAGCAGGATCTTTCGATCGCCGACCTGATTGCGCGCGAGGGCCGCGCGATTGTCTTTGCCGTCAACAAGTGGGACCTCTTGACAGATACGCATGGCAGGCTGAGCGAGCTGAGACAGATGCTCGATGCAGCATTGCCACAAGTTGCCGGTGCGCCTCTGGTGGCGATTTCGGCACGCACGGGCGAGGGGTTGGCGCGACTTTCTGCTGCAATCGAAGCGGCCGATGCGGCCTGGAATATCCGGGTGAGCACCGCTCAACTCAACCGCTTCCTCGAACAGGCACTCGAGCGTCATCCGCCGCCGGCCGTTCACGGCCGACGGGTGCGCATTCGCTACATGACCCAGCCCAAGGCCCGCCCGCCGAGTTTTGCCCTGTTTGGCAATCAGCTGAAGGCGCTTCCTGAAAGCTATCTGCGTTATCTTGCGCATGGGTTACGCGACGCATTCGGGCTCGACGGCACGCCGATCCGCTTTCTCTTGCGTACCTCCAAGAATCCTTTCGCGGAAGATGGTGAGTGATGAGCGCCATGATCGAGGTCGAGCGTCTTAACAAGCGCTTTGGCGACGTCACGGCGGTCAAGGACGTCACGGTCGCCGTTGAAGCCGGGGACATTTTTGCCTTTCTGGGGCCCAATGGCGCAGGCAAGTCGACTACCATAAAGATGCTGACCACCATCCTGCGGCCAACTTCGGGACGGATACGTGTCAACGGCTTTGATCCGGTTACCGATTCCTATTCTGTGCGTCGCTCTTTCGGCATCGTGTTTCAGGATCCGAGCCTCGATGACGATCTGACCGCGTTCGAGAACATGGAATTTCATGCCATTCTCTATGGTGTACCAAAGTCGGAGCGACAGGCGCGGATCGGCATGCTGCTTGACTTTGTGGAACTGTATGATCGCCGTGACAGCCTGGTGCGGGAATTTTCCGGAGGTATGAAGCGGCGGCTAGAGATCGCGCGCGGTCTGCTTCACCATCCCCGGATCATTTTCCTCGACGAGCCGACCCTTGGCCTTGACCCGCAGACGCGCAATCACATGTGGTCCTATCTGCAGGACCTCAATGCGCGCGAGGGTACGACGCTGTTCTTCACTACCCATTATATGGAGGAGGCCGAACGGATTGCCCGTCATATCGCCATCATCGATCATGGCGTCATCGTGGCCATGGGGACGGCAGAAGAGCTGCGGACACAGACGCAGAGCCAGTCCCTGGAAGAGGCGTTTCTGACGCTCACTGGCCATGATATCCGCGAGGAAGGCGGCGGTGGCCTTGAGCGCATGCGCAATCTGCGCAAGGCCTGGAGGCGCTGAGGATGGGTGCAATCTATGTGATGTGGCTGCGGCAGCTGAAACGCTATGGGCGCAGTCCGGCGCGCATCGTCGCCTCGCTGGGCCAGCCACTGCTTTTTTTCGTCGCACTCGGCTTTGGTCTGGGGCGGGTATTCCAGGCGGCGGGAGCCGGAAACTACCTGAACTTCCTGGCGCCGGGCATCATGGCGATGAGCATCATTTTCACCTCGGTGTTTTCCGGCATGGATCTGATCTGGGATCGCCAATTCGGTTTCCTGAAGGAAACCCTGGTGGCGCCAGTCAGTCGCGTGGCCGTCATGTTCGGGCGCGTGCTTGGAGGTTCGACGACCTCAACCCTGCAGGGCCTGCTCGTCCTCGTGCTGTCCATCGTGCTGGGCTTTCGGCCGGAGCATTGGTGGGGCGTACTGGCAGCGGTCGGTGGCGGATTGTGTCTTGCCTTTCTCTTCGCAGCGTTTGGCCTGCTTCTTGGTACCATGATGCGCGACATGCAAGGCTACCCCCTGGTCATGAATTTTGTCGTGATGCCACTATTCTTCCTGTCTGGTGCGGTCTTTCCCCTCGATCGTGTTTCATTCGGCATGCGCGTATTGGCGATGATTGATCCGCTGACATATGGCGTTGATGGTCTGCGTGCACTGCTGACCGGAGCCTCGCAGTTCTCGCTCATCACCGACTTCGCAGTGACGGTCGCATTATCGCTTGTGCTGCTGCTGCTCGCTGCGCGCAGCTTCGCCCGCATGCAGATCTAGCGCCTACGGTCTCTCAAATCCCGGTCAGCGTGCGGAGGCAAAATCCTGACGCGTGCCATGGAGCTGACATGCCGGTGACAGCAGGTCCAGGATGTCCGGGACCACGGCAGCCGGTTCCTTGAGGCTGTTTGGATCTTCGCCAGGAAAGGCGCGGGCTCGCATCGCCGTGCGAATGGGTCCCGGATTGAACAGATTCACGCGGACCTTGCTGTTTTCGCATTCGTCGGCATAGGTCAGGGCGAGCGATTCAAGCGCCGCCTTGGTTGCGGCATAGCAACCCCAGTAGGCGCGGTTCTTGCGCGCAGCGCCACTGGTTACAAACACCGCACGCCCGGCGTCCGAGACTTTCAGCAATGGATCGCACGAGCGAATGAGACGCCAGTTAGCCGTCACGTTGATGTCCAGCGCGTCGGCAAAGACCTTGGGATCAAGATGGGTAAGTGGGGTCAGGACGCCGAGCACGCCGGCATTGGCAAGAAGGCCGTCGAGCCGCCCCCAGCGCTCGTAGATCGAACCGCCGAGCCGGTCGATCGCAGGAAAATCCTTGAGGTCTAAAGGCACCAACGTGCAGCTGCCCCCACAGGCCTGAATCTCGTCATCGAGCTCTTCGAGGGCGCCAACGGTACGAGCCAGGGCGATGACATGGGCGCCTTCCTTCGCCAGGCCCAAGGCTGCGGCGCGGCCGATGCCACGCGAGGCGCCGGTGACAAGAACAATGCGATCGGAGAAACGGGACATGGTCGTCTTTCGCTGTGGTCAGGATCTGCCGGTGCGCCTCTCTGACGCTTCGGTTTTGGAGCGCTCGGTGTCTCAGGCGACTTCGGCAAGAAGCGACAGCTGACGGCCGCTCTCCCCGCCGTTCTTGTCGGCCAGGTTGATCGGGTAGTCGCCGGAGAAGCAGGCATCGCAGAACTGTGGCTGCGCCTGGTTGCGGCCGGTTTCGCCGACCGCGCGATAAAGCCCGTCCATCGAGACGAAGGCCAGACTGTCGGCGCCAATGTAGCGGCGCATGCCTTCTACATCCATCTTGTGAGCCAGCAGATCTTCGGAGTTTGGAGTATCGACGCCATAGAAGCAGGA
>JAGWRJ010000959.1 GCA_028869725.1 Alphaproteobacteria bacterium
ATTGTGTAAGGCATGGTCGCCCGCACCCATAATGCCCCCTCATCCATGTGGGGCATGAACTCAGCCCCGATGCCCGGTATCAGCAGCAGCGATCCGGCCAGAATTGCGGCGGAAACCATGGTCGTTTTCCACGGCCGGGCGAGGCAGAAATCAAGGCCACGGACATATGCGCGCCGGATGATCTCATAGCCAGGATTGCGCCGCTCGCGCACGCCATGGCGCATGAACCAAGCGCAGAGCACGGGGAGGAGCGTGAGGGTCACGATCAGCGAACCCACCAGGGCAAAAACCATGGTGTCCGCCATGGGTTTGAACAGCTTGCCCGAGGGACCGGAGAGCACATAGATCGGCAGAAAGCTGACCACAATGACCGCCACAGCATAGAAGAGCGGTCGATCTACCTCTGCAGCTGCACTCTTGATGACATCGCCAATGCTGACTGAACTGTTCTGGTTCAGGCTGAGCTGTCGAAAGATGTTCTCAACCATGAATACCGCGCCATCGACCAGTATCCCGAAATCGACGGCGCCGATGGACAGCAGGTTCGCCGAAGCATTCTGCAAATCCAGGCATATGAACGCGAAGAGAAGGGCAAGCGGAATCGTGACTGCTACAATCAAGCCGGCGCGGGCATCGTACAGAAAGAATACGAGAACGATCAGAACTAGAAGCATACCCCGCAGGAGATTACCCTCCACGACCTGTGTCGTGAGCGCAATCAAGTCGCTGCGATCGTAGAAGGGGTGGACCTTGACGTCTTTGGGAAGGAGGTGATCGTTCAGTTCGCGCGTCTTGGCTTCGACCCGCTTCAGCACATCCTGGGTTTTCTCTCCCGTGCGCATCATGATGACGCCTTCTACCGCGTCATTCTGCTTTTCGTAGCCGAATTCGCCGAGGCGGGGCGCGATTCCAGTCACCACGTGTCCGACATCCTTCACCAGAATGGGTGTACCGTGGTGAACGGCGACTACGACATTACCAATATCCTTGAGTGTATTCAGACGCCCGAGCCCGCGGACGTAATAGAACTGTCCGCCTTGGGAATAAAACCCGCCGCCGGCATTTGCATTATTGGCGGCAAGGGCGCTCTCGACCTGCGCGACCGAAAGTCCGTCACCTGCAAGTTTCAGCGGGTTCAGCAGCACCTGGTATTGCATCGTTCCGCCACCGAAGCCGGAATCGTCCGCGACGCCCGGCACAGATCGGTATTGCGGGGCCACGATCCAGTCCTCGATAGTCTTGAGTTCAGTCGCGCTGCGATCTGAACTCTGGAGGACGTAGCGGTAAATCAGCCCGGAGGGTGAGGACAGTGGCGAGATCGAAGGGCTCACTCCGCTCGGCAGATTAAGGCCGGTCAAGCGGTTGAAGACGCGCTGGCGGGCAAAATAATTGTCGGTGCCATCGCGGAAGGTGAGGGTGACGTCGGACAAACCGTAGAGCGAAATCGAGCGGATGACATTCAGTTTCGGAATGCCGTTCATCCCGCGCTCAAGCGGTACGGTGATCAGCCGTTCCACCTCTTCTGCGGCGTGGCCGGGCCACTGGGTGATCACCTCGACCATTGGCGGCGACAGATCCGGATAGGCATCGACCGGCAAGCGATCGAGCGCCCGCGTTCCTGCGGCAAGCAGGAGTAGTGTCATAAGCATGACGAGGAGCGGCTGACCGAGTGAGGTCGCCACGATTTTGTTCATAATAGATGCCGTGCGCGGCTCTTCGTCGGCGGGTGATTGCTGATCGGTCATTGGCTTTGCATGAATTGGAGGAACAGAGAGCCGTTGACCACGACGAGGTCGCCAGCATGAAGACCGGTGCTAATGTCGTACTGGCTCCCGAAACGATAGCCGAGGCGTACGCTGCGACGGGCGAAACTACCGTCAGGCTCTTGGACATAGACGAAGGGCAGGTTGGTGCTGTCGCGCAGTACTGCGGAAACCGGCACGAGTAGACCTGTGCTCGGCTTTTGGCTCTCGATCCGCACTGCGACATACATCTGCTTTTTGAGAAACTCGTCCGGGTTGTTGACGACAACGCGCACAGCGACTGAGCGAGTATCGGGATCGACGACCGCAGCAATGTTGTCGACCCGGCCTTGGAAATGTCCGTCCTTGATTCCTGTCGTGACAGTAACGGGATCACCTACCTGCACTCGCCTCAGGTCGGCTCCGAAGACTTGGGCCATAACCCACATGTGGGAGAGATCAGCGATGGTAAAACAGCTCGTAGAACCGGCCTGAAGGAGCTCACCGGGCGAGATCGTCTTTCCGACAATGGTGCCGGCAATGGGCGCCCGGATCATGCCTTCGATGGGGCCCACCGCCTGGCCGGAAGCTGCAGCTTGAATGAGTTTCGGGGAGACGTTCAGGGCGAGAAGCGCCTGTCGTGCTGCACGACGGTCGGCCTCTGCGCTGACTGCGTCCGCCTCGGCCTGCTCGGCTTCGCGTTGGGAAACCCCGTTGTGCTTGAGGAGGTCCCGATCCATGTCAGCGACATGCCTGGCAGCGCGCGCGGCTGCGATAGACTTTTCGTAGGCGCCGATGGCTGTGGCGTAGTCGGGGGAGGCTACGGCCGCCAGTGGCGCGCCCTTTTTAACCTTTTGACCAAGGGTGACCAGGAGGCGGGATACTGGGCCAGAAATCGGCGCAAGCACAGTTGTAGACTGGTCTTTGTCGAATTCAACGATGCCGGTCGTATCCACGGACTTTCGATAGGTGGTGGGTTTAACCTTATAGATCGCGATGTGGCGCCGCTGCGCGGGCGTCAGCGTGACATTACTTGGCCTTGACGACGTTTCCTGATGATTGGTGTGCGGCGAGCAGGCGGCAACAGGCAGAAGTAGTAATGCGAGCGCGGCCAGGCTCTGTCGGCGCGGCGTACGTCGTTCGGGTTTTGCGGGAATGCTCCCGTTGCAGGATTTAGTCGTCATGGCTGTCCTTGCTCATTGCCGGATGGTTCCACCAGCCGCCGCCTAGCGCCTGAAAAAGCGCTGCGGTGTCGGCGAAGCGGTTGGCCTCGGCTTCAACGAGATTGATTTGTGACTGCTGATAGACCTGTTCGGCGTTCAGAAGCGCAAGCGTGTTGGCGTAGCCGTCCTCTTGCTGACGGGTGATCAGAATGAGGGTAGTCTTGGCAGCCTGCTCGGCAGCGGCGGAAGCAGTTAGGGCATCTGCATCCTGTTTTAGGGCTGCAAGCGTGTCGGCAACATTTTCAAATGCCGTTAGAACGGTACTTCGATATTGTGCTGCCGCTTCCTTATAGGCTGCGCGCGCCGCGCGTTCCTGATGCAGTAGGGTTCCGCCCTGGAAGATAGGTGCTGTCAACGATGCGCCAAGATCCCAGAAATCCGTTCCGGGCGTGAACAGTTTGCCGAAACCAATCGCAGCATTTCCGGCGTTCGCCGTCAGCTCTATGTTCGGCAGCATGTTGGCAATCGCGATCCCTACTTGTGCGCTAGCAGCGTGCAGATTGGCCTCAGCCTGCCTAATGTCTGGTCGCTGCCGCACGAGGCGTGACGGGAGGCTGACAGGAAGTTCCCCAGGCAGCGACAGGCTTGAAAGGCTGATGCGGTATCTAGGCTGTTGCG
>JAGWRJ010000080.1 GCA_028869725.1 Alphaproteobacteria bacterium
CATCGTATTCGTCGTACCGGCTGTGCTGGTGGGCTACAGTTCGGGACTGCAACTTTCGCAGCTTGCCATGTCGTCGCCTGCGTGGCAGCACGTTTATGCTGCCGTTGGAGCCATCTGCGTCGGCGTAACCGCTCTTCTGCGAGTCGCAGAAATCCCACGGAAAGGTTAGTGCAGTCACTGCAATGGGCGCTCAGCCGAGAGCATTCCAATGCTACGCTTTAAACCCCGACCTAGTTAACCAGTCTATATTCTCCGCCCGACGGGTAATGGCGTGTAGTGTCTTGAGGTCAACGTCGGGAAATAGATGCTCTGCCAAAAACATTCGTTTATCGAACGATGTGCGACCTGCGTTGAAGGACGGATGGTTGGCCAGCATCGTGGACTTCTCGCGTACTTCCGCACTATCGCGCTGTTCCAGATCATAGCGCTCACTCTCCCGGAGAGTACTGATCTCCTCTTCGACGGCCTCGAGATCAGTATCGAACAGCTCCCTCCAAGAGGGACGTGATGCGGAAGTCAGCATCGCGCCATCTACCATAATCGCAGCGAACGCTAAGCATGGCTTACCATCAAATCTGCGCCACTTCTTTGCAAGTGTATCCAGCGCGTCGGGGAGACATTCTCTGTCCTCGTCATTCTCATCGTTATTGTGCAGCAAAGCCTCGTTCGATCTCTCAATCTCGGTGCCGAGCTCGAAGTCGGTTTCGACCAAGTAAACTAGCTGAGGTTTAACGCGCTGAACGGCTCTCAGGAACTCATCCAGAGACAAAGCCGCCTGTGGCACTCCCGATCTATCGGAAATATCGAGGAACGCGTCGATTGTTAGCGCGCCCACACCCTGGGCTACTTCCTTGACTCTTGTCGCAAACACATCAAAGTCACCGCTGTCCGCCATTTTTGGCTCCCGTCTCTCGATCCACGAAACGCAAGGCGTTGACCATCAACCCATCTCGCTGATCCAGTCTCTGCCGGCTTGAAACTGTAACCGATTATACCCATTCAACGCGCGACACCCCTGCTTCCGGCGCTGCGGTGAGTTCGACAAACACAGAGTAGCGGTAACCCAGCTCGCGCTTGTAGCCGGCCAACTTCGCGAAGTCGACGTCACGTGTAACTGGGTTTGTCGCTTTCTTCACTTCGATGACCAGGTAATTGTCATCGGTTCCCCGATGGTGCGCAATTATATCCGGAAATACTGTCCGGGCATCCGCGTCTTCTTCATCCGGGTGAAGGTTGAAGTAACCCAGCTTCTTCGGGTCTACGCCGTCCCTGTTATATTCGCAATCGACATGAAATTCAGGCAGCTCGACCGCGAGATAGCGAGCTATAAGGAAGGTGATGGACCGTTCATTGGCGTCGACTTCTAGAAGATAGGAGTCACACAGCAGAAATGTCTTTAGCGCACGAAGGAGTGCCTTGCCGGGTGGTTGCTCAGTTAGGACGGCCTCGATCTTTTCATCCACAGGCTGGCTCCTAACCGTGCGAGCTAAACAAGGTCACTCGTGGCGGTCCACAGCGGCTCGTTTGGGGTGAATTATAGCGCGCTAACTCGTGTATAGGACACCTAGAACGCGGCGGGCTGACGCGAAGACCGGCACGCCATCCTTTGCGTCTTCGTCGGACAAAGAGACTACCAGCGATGAGCCCAAGCCGCCGATGCTTTCGAACTGCCATATGCGGCCTTTTGTGCCGGGCACAGCGCCGGCGATGCGCTTAAAGACGCTCTGGCCATCGGCCAGCGTCAATGCCACTAAAGTGTTATTCAGGCCAGACAGCTGCTGCTGCAGGACCTGCTCGCCACCAAGCACAATCTGCCCTGGGAGCGCGAGTGGAATGCCGCTTTCCTCGCGGACACGATAGGCGGCCTTGATATGGGCTAGACTCGCCGCGCCAATAATCTCGACCGCTTCTCCCTTTCCAATAGGGGGTGCCGGTTGCTCGGTCAGCATGCCGACGATCTTGTGAACCGCGACAGAACTAGCATCGACCATCAGAGTGGGTTTCGACTGCCGCGGGTCAGGTGCTTCCGCCGCCAGCGATAGCTGATCACTTTTCGGCGGACGCAGCAGGCGCCGGGCCAATATGTGCCCCGGCATCCGGGCGACTACGATGTTGTGGTCGCGTCCTTCATATGGGGCGCTTTCGACAATCGCTATGCAACCTGAAGGAACCGCAAAGCCCAAGTTGTCTGCGCGTATGTAAAAGAGACTCTTATCGGCGAACCAACCATCAGTAAGCAGGTCGCCCGTCGTGTCCTGACTTGCGTCCGAAGCCGCGTGCGCCGTAAAGGCTGCGAGGTCGGGATGTATAAGCGCCTTGAATGGCGCTACCTCTAACGATTTGAAAGGAACCACGTTTGAGGACGCTGAGCCGTCTTCCAGCGGTTCATGCCAACGGAAAAGGCGAAACGCCATGTGCATCTTGTCTGCGAGCCGTCGCACTTGGTCCAGTGCTTCGTGTACCGCATACACGGTGCCGGCGCTCAACGTCGCCTTGTTGTGGTGCGGCGTGTTGAGAACCTTCATAACGTCAGCGCCTGCTCGGAGATGCGGACTATTGCAGAAGTCCTTCACCGCTCTGCCTCGGAACAGCGCGTTTGGCGCCGCCTTTTCCAAGCCACGCAGTCTGTCTATAAGAGCAGTGAGCATCGGCGGAGTAGTTGGGTAGGCGTAGGCGGGATAGGCTGGATCGTCGAACATATCCGACAGCCGGGCTTCTATGTAGACGCGCACTTCACCCGCATAATCCTGGGCGAGTCCAGCGTTGTCCTTGTCTGCCAGATAAGCATCACGCTTACGGTCGAGTTCTTCCGTCGCTACGGGAATCCGCAGAACGGGGTTATGGACGTTAACCGGGTGAACGCTGCGGTGCTCGATCGCTGCGAATTTTCGTCCCGCTTCCGCGGCTTCGCGCGCAAAGAATCTGTCATATGTGCTGACGATGAGTTGCGCACCTTCTCCAGCCAATTCCGGCAGCAAGCGGGCGAGCTTCGAGCGGTTGTCGTCATCCAGCAAATCCTGTGGGTCGTCCAATATCAGAAGAGCCAGTCCGCCATGGTTCTTTAAGACGTATTCCCAGTAGGCAAGGAAAAAGCCCATCACGCTGGCGCGCAGGGCGGAGGCGTTGGAGATATGCTGTGCCGGTGCCACGGCCCTTTCGGAACCGACGCGAATGTCCAGAACACCCTTTATGTCCATTGCGGTGTCACGCAGGTCATGTCCGGCGAGCGCGAACGCGTTGCCGTAGCAGCGATCTCTCCAATAGACCGCCCGATCATGGAGCGAGGTGCGCAGGGACGCTACCTGGGATTCCGCAAGCTCGCCGAGCTTAATGATCGACTCAAGTGCCGTTACTGCTCGATCGCAGAGTTTTAATCGCTTCTCTTTGGCACGGCGTAGCTTCAGTTGGGTCGTCATTCTCTGGCAATATTCCAGCGCCGAGTTGAGCGGC
>JAGWRJ010000960.1 GCA_028869725.1 Alphaproteobacteria bacterium
CTTTGCGCGCAACAAGCTTCGGACTGATGACTGGCCGGACCGACCTTCTCCTTGCACGTCTTGCCACCGCCTCTCCCGCTCTGGTAGCGCTCAAGGTGTGCAATAAAACCCAGCACAACCTGCATCTTGCACTGGACCGCTGCCCGGCGCAGGGCTGGATGCGCGGGGGATGGCTAAGCGCGGCAGGAACCCACGCAACCCTTATCCCCAAAGCTTTGCAAAGCCGCTATTACTATCCTTATGCCAACGATGGTGCCCCAGGCAGCTTCGGAGGCAATCATGATTTCTGCGTAACGTCCTCCACAGCGTTTCGCATCTGCGGGCGGAGGCCTCTCGCGCCGTCGGCTTCGACAGGCGGGGATTCTTCGAAGTAGATAAAGATCACTCACTCGCCTACGTGCAAACACTTTCTGATTGAGATGGAGCACCATGCGCCGGACCCGAAAGACCAAGATCGTCGCCACCCTCGGCCCCGCCTGCCTGGAACCTGCGCAGATGGAGGCGCTGCTCGAGGCCGGCGTCGATGTCTTTCGCATCAATATGAGCCATACAAACCATGAGCTGCTGGCCAGGCTGCATGCCCAGGTACGCAAGCTCGAGGCAAATCTCGGCCGTCCGGTCGGAATCCTCGCCGATCTGCAGGGACCAAAGATCAGGCTGGGAACACTTCCTGGTGGCCAGATCACCTTGAGCGAAGGTCAAAGACTGCAGCTGAGATGCGTCGGCGCCAGCGACGACCCCAATATCCTGCCCATACCCCATCCCGAAGTGTTCGCCTCGCTCAAACAGAAGCACTGCCTTCTGATCGACGACGGCAAGCTGCGCCTTCGCACCTTTGCTGCCAAGGCCGACAGTGCCGAAGCGTTCGTCGAGATCGGCGGCGTGCTCAAAGATCGCAAGGGCATCAACCTGCCCGATACGCTGATGCCGATTTCAGCCATGACCGACAAGGACCGCAGCGATCTTTCTGCCGCTCTTGCGCTTGGTGTCGACTGGATCGCGCTGTCATTTGTCCAGCGTCCCGAAGATGTTGCCGAACTGCGCAAACTGGTTCAGGGCCATGCTGCGATCATGTCCAAGATCGAAAAGCCCAAGGCTCTCGAACGCCTCGATGAGATCATCGAACTGTCTGATGGGCTTATGGTGGCACGCGGTGATCTCGGCGTCGAACTGCCTCTGGAGACCGTTCCCGGAATTCAGAAGCGCATCACCCGGGCCTGCCGCCTGGCAGGTAAACCGGTGGTCGTCGCCACGCAGATGCTCGAATCGATGATCCAGTCTGCGGCACCGACGCGGGCCGAAGTGTCGGACGTGGCGCAGGCAGTGTTCGAAGGCGCCGACGCCGTCATGCTCTCGGCCGAAACCGCATCCGGCCAGCACCCTGTTGACGCCGTGTCGATGATGAACCGGATCGCCTATGAAGTCGAAGGCGATCCGCTCTACCGGCAGATCCTCGCCGCGCAGAGCAATGCGCCTGAAGAAACCACGCCCGACGCCATCATGGCCGCAGTGGCGCAGGTCACCCACACGATCCACGCCAAGGCGATCGTGTGCTGGACCAAGTCCGGTTCCACCGGCCTGCGGGCCGCACGCGAACGCCCCGAAGCGCCGATCCTGGCGCTCACCCCCTTGGAGCAGACCGCCCGGCGCCTGTGTATCGCCTGGGGGCTTTATTGCGTACTGACCGAAGACGCCCATGACCTTGACGATGTCGTCGAGCGCGCCGCCAGGATTGCCTATGATGAGGGCTTTGCCGGTAGCGGCGAGCGCATCGTCATTACCGCAGGCGTGCCCTTGGGCACGCCTGGGGCAACCAACCTGCTGCGCGTGGCCTTTGCCGGCAGTCGCTGAGGCCACTTTGGTGTCTAGATGCTTTGGCCTTCCACCTTGCGCACCAGCGCTCTCAGATCCGATCTGATGTGATCGTAATTGGGGTCCAGCGCTGCGGCCTTGCGGTACATCGCAAGTGCACCTTTGGGATCGCCATAGGCCCTCAAAAGGCTGCCAAGCTCGGCATAGGCCTCGAACTGGCGCGGATTGAGCGTCAGCGTGCGCTGCAGGAACAGCATCGCGGCACGATCATTGCCCTCAAGCGCTTCAAGCCGGGCCCGTTGGTGCCAGCCTTCCGCATAGGAGGGCGCGATCGCGGTGACAGACGACAGCAGTTTGCCGGCCACATCGAGCTTGTCGACCGCCAGCATGCGCGCAGCCCGGCTCATCAGAAGATCGACGCTGGCACTGCCCGAATTCAGAAACAGCGCCTCAAGACGCTTTTCGAGCGGTGCTGCCGCCTCCTTTGACGTGGCTTTGGCGAGCGCCTCGAACAGCGGTTTGAGCGGCTGGGCAGGCGTCGCCGCAACCACGCGATGGCTGAGACAGAGCGCAATAATGATCAGAGCAAGAGACTTACGCATTCCACATCCTTGGGTCCCGCGCCGGGCCAGGCCCGACGATGACAAGCACCATGTCTACACCATAGCCCTATCCTGAGACCGAGGTTCCGCTTAGGGGCGAAGAGAGAGCGCGTAGGAAAAGAGCTCCGGTAGCGCATCGCCTCCCTCGTCATCGGCGAATATCCGGCGACGGCCGCAGGAGTGCCAATGAAAAAGTCCGGACGCGACAAATTTTTCGTTCCACCCCGCCACCGACAGGCGAAGACGGCGTTGCCGGCAAGAAAGACGGCTTCGTACGGTATCGGCTCAGGGGCAATCCTGGTTTTGGGCAAGGCGGCGTCGAGATCCTCAATGCGCAAATGCCGATTTGAGACCTCGGCATAAATGACCGGATTGCCCACGGGGCGATAAAGGTCCCGGGCGCGCCCGATGGTTTGCGCCACCCGGCAAGCGCCATCAGCGCCCGAAACGCCCGGCTGTCCCGGTCACCCAATCCGGACAGGACCGTTTGATCCCCCTATCGAAGGCCATGGAATGGCATGGAGGCGCCAGCGGACACATCCGCGTGGCCTTCCCCAGCCGATGGGGCCAGGTCAGTGGCACCCCGGGATTTGAGATCACAGATGGGCGACCTCGCGCCCATGCACCGCGCCCGCATGCAGGAAGCCCGCGTCCTCCTGTCGGCAGGGGCGGGATAAGGCCCTGATCTCTCATTTGCGGGGCGACCATTCGGGGCGCGACCCAGGCGCCCACCGGTGCGAGGATACGCCGAGCCGATTGATGGGAGCAGGGTCTCATGTTACTCCCCGGCACAGAACCTTGCCGCACAGAAAGACCCTAGATGAACAGGCCCATCGAAAAGACGGTGTCTGAGGAGGACATTCCTGACAGCGTCGCCCCGGCTCTGCATGCAAGCGTCTATCATGAGCTGCGGCAACGGATGGTAACGGGCAAGATCATGCCCGGCGTCGGACTGTCGACACGCGGACTTGCGCTCGAGCTTGGCGTGAGCCAGATGCCGGTGCGCGATGCACTGAGCCGTCTTGCTGCCGAAGGCGCCGTGCAGATCCGCTCGAAACGCAAGGTGGAAATCCCCGAGATGACGCCGGACAGGTTCGCCGACCTGCTCGCCTGCCGGCTTCTGCTCGAACCTGAGGCTGCGGTACTTGCGCTGCCGCACATCAATGCCAGCCTGCTGAAGGAACTGCGCACCATCGATGCCATGCTCGACAAGGCGATCGAGGCTGGCGATGTGATTGGCTATATGGAGTCCAATTACCGCTTTCATTTTGCCATCTATCGCGCAAATCGCCGACCGATCCTGAACGCGCTGATCGAGCCTCTGTGGCTGCAGTTTGGTCCCTTCATGCGCGTCGTCTATGGCCGCTTTGGCACGGCGAAGCTGGTGGATCAGCACCGCATCGCGCTTGATGCGATCGAGGCTCGCGATGCGAAGTCCCTGCGCGATGCCATTGCCTCAGATATCCGCGACGGCATGGGACTGATCGTGCAAAGCGCGTGGGATTCACCCAACTGACCATGTCCGCCCACGAGGGGACGCAGGCTGCGCAAGGCGCCGCGCCCCGCGCGCGCATCGCGTCGTCGGCGATTACAACCTTCGCCCGCACCGGTCGTCTTTCAGGTGGAATACGCCAGCACGATCCCACCGCGCACCACAGCGTTCTGCATAACAATGCGATCACACAAGATCGCACAGCCTGTACCAGAAGAGCCCGGCCGGTATGAGGAGCCGTCTTGCCCACGCGGCCCGGGCAAAGGGACGCGCACGCACCGCCGCAAGGACGTCAAAGCGCTCGTTCTGTCCCATCAAGGCTTCGGCCAGCAGCGCGCCGCCAAGATTTGCCAGGGCAACGCCATGACCTGAATAGCCGTGACCAAACAGAACGCGTTCGCCAATCCGGCCCAGATGCGGCATGCCTGTGCGCGACACCCCGACCGCGCCACTCCAGGCGTGGCTGAGGGCAATCCCCTTCAGCATGGGAAAGACATGCTCGATACGCGGACGCACCACCTCGCGCACGTTTTCGGGCACCGCAAAGTAGCTTGCACGACCGCCAAACAGGAGGCGCCCGTCCATAGTCTTGCGGTAATAGTCGAGAACATGACGGGTGTCGGCAACCGCCACATCAGAAGGCAGCACGCGCGCTGCGAGTTCTGCAGGCAGCACCGAGGTAACCGCGATAAAGCTCTCCACCTCGAGCACGAAGGGCGCAAGCGCGGGGACAAGCCTGCCTGCCCCCACATCGCAGGCGATGATCACCTTATCCGCCTCGAGCGTACCACCCGCGCAAGAAACGCGTACCCGTGCAGGAGATGTTTCGAGACTCTTGGCGCAGGTGTGTTCGAAGATCCTGACGCCTCTGGCCTGCGCCGCCGCGGCCAGTCCGCGGGCCAGCGCAAGTGGCTGGAGATGGCCGCCACCCATGTCCAGGCGGGCCACCGGATAGATGTCGGTGCCAAGAAGCGCAGCGGTTTCGCTGTCACTCAGCATCTTCGCCTGGGTGTAGCCATAGCGCGTGCGCAGATCGTCGGTTTCGCTCGCAAGTGTGCGCGCTGCAGCCCGGTCATCGGCGGCGATGACAAGCCCGTTCTTCAGACCACAGTCGATCCCGTGTTCGTCAATCAGATCCCGCACGAGCTGTTTGGCCGCTTCGGCCAGATCCCACAGGGCGCGCGCATGGTCTGCGCCGAGCCAGCGCGTCAGCATCGTCTGGCTCGGCACATAACCGGAGTGGAGCTGCCCGCCATTGCGCCCGGAGGCTGCATGTCCAATCGATCCGGCTTCGATCAGCGCGACCTGTGCGCCTTTTTTGGCCAGAGCAAGAGCCGCACCTAGGCCGGTAAATCCGCCACCCACCACACACACGTCCACCTTCAGCGGACCGCACAGGGGCATCTGTGCCACAGACTCCCCCAGCTCGGCCTCATAGTAGGTGCGTTCGATGTGTGTCGTGGCCAAAGGCCTTCCCCCTTCTCCACCACACCCTGATCCAGGATCGAAGGGTGCTGGCCCACGCCGCATAGGGCCATCAGAATACGCCGCAGCGTACGCAACAACCATTCAAGATGCGTTGCTGAGTGCGCCTTCCAGCATCGCCAGACCTTCATCCAGAATGGCATCACTGGCCGTCAGCGGCACCAGGATGCGGATGGTTTCGCCGTAGATGCCGCAGGAAAGAAGAATGAGGCCATTGCCGAGGGCCCGGCTCGTCACCCGCTTCGCAGCATCGCCGTCAGGCTCGTCCGAGCCCCGGTTCTTGACAAGATCGAAGGCAATCATTGCGCCGGGGCCACGAATATGCCCGATCGGCGCCAAATCATTGCGTCGGGAAAACTCAGCCAGCGCCGCGCGCAGCCTCGTGCCCATGGCGTCTGCGCGCGCCAGGAGCTTTTCCTCCTCGATCACGTCAAGCACTGCCAGGGCGGCGGCGCAGGCAACCGGCGAGCCCGAATAGGTTCCGCCAAGTCCGCCAGGCTCGGCTGCATCCATGATCGCCGCGCGACCGATCACACCGGACAGAGGAAATCCCCCCGCCAGCGATTTGGCGATCGCCACCAGATCCGGCTCCACACCAGAATGCTCCATGGCAAAGAGTTTGCCGGTACGGGCAAATCCCGACTGCACTTCGTCGGCGATGAGCAGGATGCCGTTCTCGTCGCAGATCCGGCGCAGCGCCTCAAGCAGTTCCGTTGGCGCAGTATGGAAGCCGCCCTCGCCCTGTACCGGCTCGATGATAATCGCCGCGACCCGGCCGGGCTCAACATCGGCCTTGAACAGAAACTGAAGTGCCTTGAGCGAATCGGCGACCGATGTTCCATAATGAGGGATCGGAAATGGCACATGCCAGACTTCGCCCGGCATCGGCCCGAACGAGCGCTTGTACGGCAGTACCTTGCCGGTGAGCGCCATCGTCATCATCGTGCGGCCATGAAATCCGCCGGTAAAGGCAATCACCGCCGAACGCCCTGTTGCCGCGCGGGCGATCTTGATCGCGTTCTCCGCAGCTTCCGCACCCGTGGTAAAGAAAATTGTCTTGGCCGGCCCCTTGAAGGGGGCGCGTGCGTTCAGCCGCTCGGCGAGCGCGATGCGTCTGTTCCACGCCTCGACATCGCGCGACACGCGGCCGGCGAAAATCACCGGATGTTTTGCGTTGCGCAGCAGGGCGGCGGCCTTGGCGACGGCGTCCGGTGCCGGCGCGCTGGCGACGTCGGGCATGTAGCGCGCCGCATCGATCGGCGGCACCGGCTCGCTCAGCGGCGCTTCCTGCATCCCGGCATCAAGATTGATGTAGGTCGGCCCGCGCGGCGCGGTATTGGCGATCCATCCGGCACGCAGCACCGCTTCGCGCGCGGCGAGCGGCGACGACGGCTGGTCGTCCCACTTGGTGTAGCCGCGCACCAACGCGCCCTGATCGCGCGCGGTGTGAATCCAGTCGATCCACGGCCGGCGTTTGACGGCATCGACCGGACCGGTCGCGCCGAGCACGACCATGGGCATGCGGTCGCA
>JAGWRJ010000961.1 GCA_028869725.1 Alphaproteobacteria bacterium
GAAGCTCATTGCCACGCGTCCACTCTCGCGCGGTTGCAGCGAGTACGCCGCGACCGCCGCAATAATAGCCAGACCCAGCAGGAGCAGAACGCGCTTCATTACGGCGACAAACTGGCTGTAGCGCTGCGGATCGCCGGCATGCAGACCACCTCGCGCACGAAGGCCGGTGGCCGACCATCGCTGCTTGGGTCTGTCTTCGTGCGCGCCTGCCATCACTGCAGTCCTGCCCGCAGACAATCATGGATATGCAGAATGCCAAGCGGCTTACGGGTACGATCCGCCGGATCCAGAACGAGAAGCTGAGTGATCTGCCGCTCGTTCATCAGCGCCAGAGCCTCCGCGGCGAGCTGATCGGGACGGGCAGTCTTGGGCCCGCGCGTCATCACGTCCCTGGCGCGCCGGCTGAGGAAATCAGGCGCGATAGTGCGGCCGATATCGCCATGGGTGATGATGCCAAGAGCTCCGCCCTGAGCATCCGTCACGATGACACAGCCGAGCGTCCCCCTCTGCAGTTCGGCAAGCACGTCGGGCATAGGCGCGTCTTCGACAACGAGGGGCAGATCGGAGGTGCGCATCAGATCGCACACCCGGATCAGCATGCGGCCAAGCGAGCCGCCTGGATGAAAATTGCGGTACTGGTCGGCGGAAAAACTCTTGCGCTCCATGAGCGCAACCGCGAGGGCATCGCCCAGCACCAGCATCAGGGTGGTGGAGGTGGTTGGCGCCAGGCCGTTTGGACACGCCTCCGGCGCCCGGGGGATGAGCAGCGCCACGTCCGAAGCGCGCAGCAGCGCAGAATCCGGGTTTGAGGCCATGCCGATGAGCGGAACCGAAAAACGCTTGGCGTAGGTAATGAGATCGGAGAGTTCGGCGGTCTCGCCCCGATAGGACAGCATCAAAAGGGCATCCTGGCGGGTAACTGCACCAAGATCGCCATGGCTCGCTTCGCCCGGATGGATGAACTGGGCCGGCGTCCCGGTGGAGGCAAGCGTTGCGGCGATTTTCCGTCCGATCAGGCCCGATTTTCCCATGCCGGAGACGATCACCCGTCCCCGTATTGCCAGGATGGTCTCTACGGCCCTCGTGAAATCACCATCGATCGCCTGGGAGAGAGCGCCTATCGCGTCCTGCGCGTAGTCGAACACCCGCCGCGCGGCAGTCAGATCGCCGGTATGGACCTGCCCCTTCTGATCATCCGGGGCTTTTTCAACATGCATGGGACGACACCTGTTGGTCTGCCTTGGCCTTTGGCCAACCTTTACCGGCCGCCCGTGCACCGGATCGTGATCCGACCCGCGGCCCATTTACTAAGCTTTTGTTATCGCTTTATTATTTTTATCAAGCGAATTCCATGCCAGTGCTGGCACTATGACCCGGGCGCCGGTGCGGATCAAGGCACAGTTCCCGCACGGCTATAAGCTGCGACAGATTTCTGCCGCCGCTAGTGGGCGAAGATGTCAAACTCCGGCCAGCCGGCCAGATCAAGCTGGGCGCGGGCGGGCAGAAACCCGAAGCAGGCGGCCGCCAGCTCACTCCGGCCTTCACGCGCCAGCATTGCATCCAGCGCCTCCTTCAGCCGATGCAGGTAGGCGACATCATTGGCCGCGTAGGCAAGCTGACGCTCGCTCAGTATCTCGGCGCCCCAGTCCGAGCTCTGCTGCTCTTTCGAGAGATCGACGTTGAGCAGTTCCTTGACCAAATCCTTGAGGCCATGCCGGTCGGTGTAGGTGCGCACCAGCTTGGATGCGATCTTTGTGCAGTAAATTGGCGTCGTCAGAACGCCCAGATATTGCCTGAAGACGGCCACGTCGAAGCGGGCGAAATGAAACAGTTTCAGGGTGCCCGGATCACTGAGCAGACGCTTGAGATTGGGCGCGTCATAGGCGCCAGCTGCAAACTGAACGGCGTGGCAGACCCCGTCACCAGCGGACAGCTGGGCCAGGCACAGGCGGTCACGGTGCGGATTAAGTCCCAGGGTCTCGGTGTCGATCGCGACGATGGGACCGAGCTTGAGCCCGTCCGGCAAATCATTCTTGTAGAGATTGATCTTCAAATGGCCCCGCGCCTGCTTCACATTCGCTCTGGGCCATACACCTTTTGCGTCCGTGCTGTCCAGTTTCGGCCGGGTCCGACCTCATACGGATATGCGCACGCACCACGTGTCAATGACGGCGCACCACGGAACTAATCCGTGTACGGATTTATGGCTGGTGTGCGGCGATGGCAGTGGCGTGGTAGTGTGGGGTACGCCGCGTCCGGACTCTTGCGCGGGTTCATACCCACTCCCTTCAATCAAAGCGCGCAAGGTCGAAGGGGCCGAGATGGTCAGCAATGCCCCCGCCCCGGATCATCTCACCCATAAGCTCGGCAGTGATGGGTGCCAGCGTGAGCCCGAGATGCTGATGGCCGAAGGCATAATAGAGATTGTCGGCGATCCGGCTCTTGCCGATGGCCGGAAGGTAATCCGGGAAGGTTGGACGCGAGCCCACCCAGGTACTGACCCGCGGCGCAAGCGGCAGACCCCACTCTCTGGTGACCGCTTCAATCCGGTCCCATTTGTGCGGGTCCGCGGGCGCCATTGGCCGGTTGAATTCGAGATAGCTGGAGGCCCGTACCACGTCCTGAAAGCGGGTGACGATTGTCGCATCCTCTTCGAATACGATCGGAGGCAGCGTCTGTGGCCAGCGCTGCGCACCGAATTGCACGTGGTAGCCGCGCTCGGCGATCAGCGGCACCCGATGACCTAGCTGCTCCAGCAAGGGACGCGATCCCACCCCGGCGGCGACAATGACATGATCGGCATCAAGATGCCGCCCGCTCGCCAGTTCGACGCGCACCCGCCCTGCCTCGTGTGCCAGACGCACGGCACGGGACCGGATCATCGCGCCGCCTGCAGCAAGAAACGCGGCGCGTGCTGCTGTGGCAAAAACATCAAGATCGGCAATCTGTCCGCTGCCAACGCATCGGATCGCACCGGCGATCGGCTTCACTGTCAGCATGCGCAACTGGGTGTATTCGTCCGCGCTTGCCTCGCGAAAGTAGGCCTGTCCGCAATCAGCTTCCAGCCAGTTACGGCGCCCGCGCTCCGCGGCAGCCGGATGGCTCCAGACGATGAAATGTCCGTCGGCACGTACAAGCCCAGGCTGGCGCAGCTGCACGGCGTAGCGCTCCCAGGCCGCCATGGCATCTGCCAGCAGTTGGCGCAGAGCCTCCTTGCCAGCCGCAGCACGGCCGGGACGGGCGGCAAGCAGAAAGCGCACGGAAAAGGGCAGCCACTGCGGCAGGGCACGCAGTGGCAATGACAGTCCGCCATGCGCCGCTACAAGACGGCGGGGTACGCCTCTGAGCGTTGCAAACGAGGCCAGAGGAGCAATCTGCTCAATGGCTATATGGCCCGCATTGCCCCATGATGCCGGCCTTTGTGCATCGCAGGGATCAATCAGCGAAACCGTAAAGCCTGATAGTTGCAGGGTCTGGGCAATCGCCGTTCCCACCGCGCCGCCGCCGACCACTACCGAGGAGGGCATGATGCTCCCAAATTCATATTGACCGCCCTATCGTATATCGTATACTGTTCAGGACTGCAATGGAGAACTGTCATGGCGCCCAAACTCAACTGGACCGGCGTATACCCGGCCGCCACCACCCAATTCGATGCCGGCCTCGCCGTCGATCTTGCGGCCACGCGCAAGGGGCTCGAGGCCCTGCACAAAGATGGCGTCAACGGCCTGATCCTTCTGGGCACCTGCGGAGAAAACAATTCGCTGGAAGCCGAGGAAAAGCGCGCAGTGCTCGAGATGGCCTGCGACGCCGTGGGCGACAAGCTGCCCCTCGTGGCCGGCACCTCGGAACTGACCACACCACGTGCGGTGCGCTATGCGCAGGACGCCGAAAAGATTGGCGTGAGTGGCCTCATGCTGCTGCCGGCCATGGTCTATGTGCCGACGGAAGAGGAACTGTACGAACACTTCCGGCAGGTTGCCGAGGCCACATCCCTGCCCATCATGCTCTACAATAACCCGCCGGCCTATCGCGTCGGCGTCAGCCTCACTCTGCTCGAGAAGCTGGCGCGCATCCCGAACATCGTCGCGGTCAAGGAAAGCGCTCCGGACACCAGGCGTATTACCGACATC
>JAGWRJ010000962.1 GCA_028869725.1 Alphaproteobacteria bacterium
AAGGGGTAAGGGCGGACCTTTCAGGATTTCCGCGGAAAATTGGCCGCCCTGGGTCAGATAAAATTCGTATAAGCTATATTATGAGAACTCACATGTAGGTGCACGAGGTTGCCAGCCGCGCTGTGGCTCCCGTAGCTTCGCCGTCCCTGTAGCCAATCGGACCTGATTCCCATGAAATCCGCCTTTGCCGTCGCGTTCGCCACGCTCTTGGCCTGGACATCGATAGCCCTAGCGGCTGATGCCTCCGGACCGTTTAAAACCACGGAAGCCAAAAGCACGGGGTCAGTAACAGTTGGTGGCCAAAGTATTTCTTACCAAGCCGTCGCGGGCAATCTGGTCGTCCATTCCAAAGGCTGGAGCGATACTCCTTCATCAGAGCACGCAGACAAGACCAAGAATGCGTCAGCAGAGGCGTCGATGTTTTACGTCGCCTACTTCCGTCGTGGCGCCGATCTGTCTCGCCGACCAATCACGTTCATCTTCAATGGAGGGCCCGGATCTTCGAGCGTATGGCTTCATATGGGGGCATTTGGCCCGGTTCGGGTAGTCACTGCCGACCACACGCATACCCCAGCAGCGCCATATCAGGTCATCGAGAATCACGAGAGTTTACTTGACGCGTCGGATCTCGTGTTTGTGGATGCGCCAGGCACGGGATTTTCTCGAATCGCCGGAAAGGATGCCGCGAAAAAGTTTTACGGGGTAGATCAGGACATCCATGCCTTCGCCGTCTTCGTACGGAAATTTCTGAGCAAATATAATCGATGGAATTCGCCAAAGTTCCTAATTGGTGAGAGCTACGGAACGATGCGAGGCGCCGGCCTGCCACTCGCACTCGAACGTGAAGACATCGACCTCAACGGTGTGGCTCTTCTGTCCTGCATTCTCGATTGGGATCTGATGCCGGACAATCCGGAGCTTAATCCTTCTGTAGACCTTCCGTATGAAGTCACCCTGCCCAGCTATGCGACGACTGCCTGGTATCATCACAAGCTATCGCCAAAATTCAAGCATCTAAAGCCGCTTATTCAGAGCGTAGAACATTTTGCGATGACGGACTATGCGATGGCATTACAAGCTGGAAACAGCTTGTCGCCCGAGCGTCGTCAGGCTATCGCTGAGCGCCTGTCCTCCTATACGGGATTGCCGGTCGCCTATCTGCTGCGCGCCAATTTGCGGATTCCTTATGGAGCCTTTCAGAAAGCTCTGCTGGAACACCGGGACCTGACAACCGGTACATTGGATACGCGCTTTACTGGACCCACCATGGATCCGCTGTCGAAGCTCGCTCAATATGACCCACAAAGTGCAGCCATTAGTTCTGCTTATGTCTCAGCCTTTAACCAGTATGTGCGCCAGACACTGCATTATAAAACAAATGAGATCTATAAGCCGGAAATTCCGATTTATAGTAGCTGGGATTACAAGCACCAGCCACCTGGAGCTAGTCATCCGCTGATTATGTTGCCCAACGTACTACCTGACCTAGCAGCTGCGATGAAGCGTAATCCGGATCTAAAGGTGTTCGTCAATGGCGGCTATTTTGATCTGTCCACCCCATTCTACGAGGGTTGGTTTGAAACCCATCATTTGCAGATTCCAAAATCGCTTCAGAAAAACATCTCTTATCATTACTATCGTTCGGGACACATGATCTATGTCCACGTTCCGGCACTTAAGGAGCTTCATGATAATATGGCTGCCTTTATAAGGAGCGCATCTCCACACTCCTAAGGCCCCCAAATCGCCACCATGATGCGCCACGCTTGCGGCTTGAGCACGTGATTGTCCTTATGACGTCAAATTGACGGCGGCATTGACGGCCATGGCAATGATCGCAGTGTTAAAAAAGAACGACACCATAGAATGGGCGAGTGCAGCTCGGCGCAAACGTGAAGACGCAATTTGCACGTCAGACACCTGAAATGTCATGCCGATGACAAAGGAAAAGTAGATAAAATCCCAGGTTCCGGGACTTTCAGTTCCGGGAAAAATCAGTCCTGCCGGTTCGTCAGACTCTTTGGGGTCGCGTAGAGGGCCATAAAACAGGTTAGCGTAATGATAGGCGGCAACCGTATGTAACGTCGCCCAGCCTAACGGAACTGCGGCAATTGCAAGTGCAGCTGGGACCGTTCCCAATCCAGTTTTCAGGCTCAGTACAGAAAATACGGCCGCGCAGCAAAAGCTGATCGCCAGAAGCACCACCAGAAATATGAGGGCTATGCCTTCATCTTCGTCCCAGGCACGTGCCTTCAGATTTTCTGTCGAGAGCATGACCGTAACCACGGTCATCGCTAGAAGATAGCTGGCGAAGAACATATCGCCGGCCGCCAATGCACGCACGTCGTCCGAAGTGGGGACTACGAAAAAGCAGGCCACTCCAAGCAGGGCCGCCAGGTAAAATCGAACGTGGTGGCGCACATGCGCGCGGGATTTCCCGAGCACCGCCCTCTCCTACTAGCGCTCCGCCTCTTCATGCCATGAGTCGGCCAACGGGCGCAGTCAGGATGTCCTACAGACGGAACCTGATCTGGTCGATCCAGAAGCGCTCGAGACGGCGCAGGCTGGAGTTGACGGTCTCGAGTTCGGGCAACCCGACATTACCGACAGGCTCAAGTGCCCCCAGATGGCGCTCGAAGAGGCCGCGGAGCATGTCACGAACCGCCTCGCCCTTTCGGGTCAGACGCACTAACACTGACCGCCGATCCGACTCGGAGCGCTCGTGATGGATGTAACCCGCCTCAACCAACTTTTTGAGATTGTACGAGACATTCGAGCCCAGATAATGACCGCGTGTGCGCAACTCACCTGCGGTCAGCTCCTGGTCACCAACGTTGAACAACAGCAGTGCCTGGACGCTGTTGATGTCACGTTCGTCTCGTCGGTCAAGCTCGTCCTTGATCACATCGAGCAGCTGACGATGCAGCCTTTCGATCAGATTAAGTGCCTCGAGATATTGCTTACCTATCGCTTGCGTCGAACTGAACGCAGTCGCTTCTTGCGGTTTCGCCAACGCCGTCATCGCTCTTCCCCCGCGTTTTTGGCGGGGCCCACCTGTTGTGCAGCTGACACACGACGGAGCCAGCCCGTTATAGGGGCAACGTTACGGCGAAGGATTTAAGAGGCCGTAAACGGCGTTTTTGACGGCCCGAAGCTTGCTAATAAAACTTGAACAGCGCGTTCTACATTACCACGAATTTCAATAGGCCCGGGCTTGGGTCCGGCATTGAAAAGGCGACGTTGGTGAAGATCAGCAAGGCAAAGGTGTATAAAAATCCGGGCCATAGCACGGGTATCACCCGGGCGTAGCAGTTTCCGCTCGATCGCGCGGCCAAAGTATGCGGACAATTTTGCTTGTCCCAATGCGGGACCGGATTCGTAAAACGTCTGACCGATTTCCGGGAAACGAGCGCATTCGGCAATCATGATACGGTAGCTCGCCACTGCATCGTCCGCGAGCACTAGGCTCAGAAAGTCTTCACCAAAGCGCTGGAGCTGAGCCGCCAGGTCATCGACGGCGTCCAGATCTTGGTCAAATACCAAAGCAACCTGGTCACAGCGATCGCGGACCACCGCTAGGAAAAGTTCTTCCTTGGAAGAAAAGTAATTGTACAGCGTGGCCTTCGATCCACCACAGCGTGCTGCGATGGTTGACATCGAGGTTGCGGC
>JAGWRJ010000963.1 GCA_028869725.1 Alphaproteobacteria bacterium
CGAGATTTTCGATGCAGCGGCTGCGCGGGCCTATGGTCTTGTGGCAGACGAGGCCGTGGTCTCGATCCATTGCGGCTCCCGCGGCCTCGGTCACCAGATCGGCACCGATTATCTCAAGGAGATGCTGGTTACCTCAGGCGAAGCCGGGATCGCCTTGCCCGACCGCGAGCTGGCCTGTGCACCTATCCTCTCCGAGACTGGGCAGCGTTATCTCGGCGCAATGCGGGCCGGCGCCAATTGCGCGTTGGCCAACCGGGAACTCCTCGGCCACTTCACCCGTCGTATCTGGCACCACTTCTTTCCCGGCGCAGATCTGCGGCTTCTGTTCGACGTATCTCACAACACCTGCAAGGTCGAACCACATCCGGTCGGCGGTAGCACCAGAGAACTCTTCGTCCACCGCAAAGGCGCCACGCGCGCGTTCGGTCCCGGTCATCCCGCTGTTCCCGCGTCACTACGCGCCACCGGCCAACCTGTGCTGATCGGTGGCAGCATGGGCACAGCGTCTTATGTTCTCGCAGGAATGGCGGCGAGTGAGGAACGGGCGTTTTCTTCGGCCTGCCATGGTGCAGGCCGGGCGATGTCACGTCATGCCGCAGCGCGCCTCTGGAAAGGCCGCGAAGTAGGTGACGAGCTCTATGCAAAAGGGATCGTGATCCGCAGCCCCTCCATGCGCGGCGTCGCAGAGGAGGCCCCCGGCGCCTATAAAGATGTCAGCACTGTGGTTGCCGCTGCCGAGCGTGCTGGTCTTGCCAGCCGCGTGGCGCAGCTTCGACCTGTCATTTGTATCAAGGGATAAGGTATCCGCCAAAGGTCAGGTCGCGAACGACCGCTTCCCCCGATGTCGGCCGTGAGTATTTCGAACATGGCGGCGACCTTGTCGGTCAGGGCACGACCGCTCGAGACGTCAGACTTGGTGATATGCGCGCCGGACCGAAATCCGATGCCAGACGCCCAATATATGCTGCCACATGAATGGCGACGGAGGTTGGACACAATGGTAGCACTGCTGCCGGGCACATTATGCCTGATATGTGCGGGCGATCTGCAATTCACGGCCGCACTTCGATTTCATTGATAACGTCATCCACCCCGAATGTGGCCCAGGCATCGTTCTCGGCAACCTGCCGCGCGGCTCCGGACTGCATCAGCCCCGTCAAGCGGACGATCCTGCCCCGGACACCAACCTTGATTTGCCCCGCTTCGATAGCCGGATTACGATCCAGTGCGACGCGGACAGCCTCTTCGATCTGGTCCGGGCTGTCCTCCTCGCCTGGCTCAACCGCGATACCGTTGACGACATCGCGAACACCCGGATTCCACCAGGCCATAACGCCCGCAAGGCGCTTGTGTACGAGTGTGGGAACAGTACCGTTGAGCGTTACGATGCCATCATTCACTTCGATATCGATGCATCCTGCTGCGCCGCCGGTGACGGGCTTGAAGGCCGTCGGCACTACGCCTTCGGCCACGTCTTCGCGGATCTGGAAGTCCGAGAAATTTCCATCCTGGGCAAACAACTCTCGCATCTGCGCGCGAATGTGCCGATCGTCCGCAGGCGCCCTCGCGATCACGTGCAGCCGGTCGATCACTTCCGTCACGCCGGGCACTTTGGCGGCATGTAGGAGAGCAAGTTTCTTCTGAGCCAGCCGCGCCACATTCCCTTCCAGCGCGAGCACCCCATCGCCTTCCATTTCTATCCGGCTCAACGCAAACCCCGGCCCCAAGCGAGGCTCTTCGCGCAAGGCACGCCGTACTGCCTCGATAGCGTCCAGAACTGAAGCCGGTTGTGACATCCGAACCTCTCAAGCATGAAGTACGGCCGGTCATTTTGCGAATGAATGCGATTTCACCGCAACTTCTTATATCCGAATTGACATGTATCAAACTGAAGAGCCTCCTCTTGACGGGCTGCCAATGAGAAGGTCGATCGCATGGTCAATTTGCAGGTGGAGACCTTTCCGGGCAACGCTGGTACAGAGATAATCCGGCGCTTTCAGCTAGGCAGTCAGACGCATGACGTGATCGAAAATATCGATCAATGGCATGGCGAAGGCTATCGGTATTTCAAGGTCAAGACGGCCGACGGCTGCCTGTACATTCTTCGTTTCGACGAGGCTCGGGACGACTGGGATGTGACACTGTTCAAGAAGCCACCGCGCGGCATCTGGAAGTCGCTGCACTAGTGTCTTCGGGCGTGTACCGAAACGCCTTAACGAGCCCAACGCAGGGCATCTTGAGCCAGATCAGGAAGGCCAGTCCTGAACGCGGCAGCATACCGCCGGATCGGATCCGGAGACTGCATTGGACGATCAGGCGATCCGCTCACAAAACGCGCTCATCGCCGCCCGCGC
>JAGWRJ010000964.1 GCA_028869725.1 Alphaproteobacteria bacterium
CGGCTATGTGCTGCGCGATCCCGCCGAGGAAGTTGCCGCCTGAGCACGGCAGAGAGTTTGATTTCATCCTTAAAGGGCGGCGCCTGGCGTCGCCCTTTTTGCTGGTGGACGCCACAAAGCCGGGCCTGAGATTCACCGGCCTTCGGCCGGAGTACAGCTGAGGAGCCGGTCATCGAGTGCCGAGCCGATGAGCAGACGGCGGCCAGCTTCGACCGCGACATCGGCAGCGGCAATGCCATGGCCCATATCGGCATAGATCTGCGTCACCCCGTGCGGCGCATCGCCCTCAAAGTGAACCCGCACCACCGCGCTCGGCGAGGGCTGCGACGGATCTTTTGCGAACGTGGCGCGCGCAAACAGCTTGGGGTCACCGGCAACAAGAAGGCTTGTGCCGCCAGCGCGGCTGAGATGCGCAGGCGCCAGCGGCAGGGGATAGGTGCCAGCCGCGGTCAGGTGGCCGAGGAAGGGTTCGACGCTGTAGCTTGCAAGCGTGCGGGACAGCGAAAGGCCCACATAGAGCCTGCTGCCGTCGGCGGACAGGGCAAGGCCGCGCGGAGCCCGTAGCCCCTTGGCCACGATGTGGGGAATCTCACCGTCGTAGAAAATGATGCGCCCATGCGCTGGTGTCAGATAGGAGAGCAGAAGGCTGAAGAAATCATCTCCCACGGGTGGGGCGTCGATGGCATAGAACCGGTTCGCATCAACCGCCGCCACTGCACGAACATGGGCGAACAGGGAGGAGCCGATGTCGGCCGTTTCCGTGAGCGCCGGATGGGCGCCCAGCTGCACGGAAAACGCGTCCACCGATCCACTGCCCGGCCCCGGACTTGCCGCAAACAGGACAAGACCTCCTGCCTGATCCCGCCAGAGCGAAAGGGCATCGGGATGAAACCCTGGCGGCACGCCCGGAAGGCGCAGAGGCGGCCGCTCCGGATGGGCCGGATCGGCCAGATAGATGCCGTCAGCCGCGTTCGCGCGCACGGCAGCGACGGCAAGAAATGCAAGACCGCTCCGCGCATCGATGGCAATGTCACGTACCGCAAGGCGCGCTGTCAGCGCACAACGCCCGGAATATCCGGGATTTACGGTGACAAAGCTGCCGCCGGCCGACAGGGTGCGAAACACCAGGGTCACGATCCCGACCATCAGCGCCGCGCCCACAATACTGAGCGCACGCCTCAGATGACGCCGCGAATGGCCTCCAAGCTGGGGACGGGGTATGGCCATCAGCCCACCGCACTGCGGGCGCCGCCAAACTGCAGATCGGCGAGCCGGGCATAAAGGCCACCATGGGCGATGAGTTCGGCATGACTGCCTTCACCGACGAGACGGCCCTGATCGAATACAAGAATGCGCTTCAGTTTCTGGATGGTGGCAAGACGATGGGCAATGACGAGCGTCGTGCGCCCGGCCATCAGATTGGCAAGCCCGTGTTGTACCAGGCGCTCGTTCTGCGCATCGAGTGAACTTGTTGCCTCATCGAGCAGGAGCAGTGGCGCGTCACGCAGCATGGCGCGGGCAATGGCAATGCGCTGGCGCTGGCCTCCCGACAGGGTGATACCGCGCTCACCGAGTGAGGTGTCGTAGCCCCGCGGCAAATGTTCGATGAACTCGGCGGCCGCTGCAGCTTCGGCAGCACGACGGATCTCGTCATCGCGCGCATCTGGCCGTCCATAGCGGATATTATCGGCTATGGTTCCGGAAAAAATGACTGGATCCTGGGCTACCACCGCGATGTGACGGCGCAACTCGACCGGATCGAACGCACTGATATCGACATCGTCGATGCGGATGACACCGCTGTCGGGAGCATAAAAGCGCAGCAGAAGCTGAAACACCGTGGATTTGCCGGCGCCCGAGGGGCCGACAAGAGCCACCGCCTCCCCTTCCGCCACCGTGAAACTGAGACCATCAAGCGCAGCGCTATCGGGACGTGTCGGATACGAGAAGTGCACCGCGTCAAAGCTGAGCGCGCCACGTACCGGCTCCTTGAGCCGTCGTGGCTGCGCCGGTGCAGCGATCTCGGGCTGCGTGCGCATCAGTTCTGCCAACCGTTCGGAGGCACCCGCCGCACGCTGCAGATCGCCCCAGGTCTCCGAGAGCGCGCCAAAGCCACTCGCAACCAGCACCGCGTAAAACAGGAACTGCGCCAGCTCCCCGCCGCTCATCCGCCCGGCAATCACATCCTGCGCCCCCACCCACAAGATGGCGACGATGCAGGCAAAGGCGGCGATCGTCACCACCACGGTCATCGCCGCACGGGCGCGGGTGCGCAGGATCGCGGCGGTAAAGGAGGCTTCAACGTCAATGGCAAAAAGGTTGCTGTCGAGCGCTTCGTGGGTAAAGGCCTGCACCGTCTGCACGGCGTTGAGGGTTTCGGCAGCGCGGGCAGCGGTTGATGCGACGCTGTCCTGACTCTTGCGGGACAGGCGGCGAACCCAGCGGCCGAGCCCGAGCAGGGGCACCATGACGAGCGGTACCGTGATGACGACAAGCAGCGAGAGCTTGAACGAGGACAGGATCATGAGCACGAGCGCGCCCACCAGCATGACGAGATTGCGCAGCGCGATGGACGCGGACGAGCCGATCACCGTCTGAATAAGTGTGGTGTCGGCCGTCAGCCGCGACAGCACTTCACCGGTCCGCGTCTCTTCGAAGAACGAGGGGCTGAGGCGCAATACATGATCGAAAACTGCGCGCCGGATATCGGCAATGACACGCTCGCCAATCCAGGTCACGAAGTAGTAGCGCACTCCGGTGGCAAGCCCGAGCACCACCGCAACCGCCAAAAGCAACAGAAAGTAATGCCCGATGCGGTCAGCGTCCGCCCGGTTGAAGCCATGGTCAATCATGCCCCGCAGCGCTGCCGGTACGGTCAGGGTAGCGGAGGACGAACACAGCAGTGCAAATCCGGCGCCCGCGATGTGCCAGCGATAGCGGGCGAGAAAGGGGATGAGAATCCTCAAGGAGGCGAGCGAACGCGCTTTCGCCCGGCCCTGAGCGATGCGCAGCGCCTCGTCGACAGATTCCTGACCGGAGGAAGACACCAGGGCCGCCGTCCTAACCACGCAAAACTATAAGCGTGGTCCTGCCCCCTTGCGAATTGGACCCTTCGCCGCGCGCCCCAAGGCTGGACCTCACCTTGCCTGCCGCGCGACGCAAGGAAGCGGATAACGACAGCTTTGAAGAGCGTCGCGATGACAAGCCTGTCGCTTTACCAACTGGGGGTGGACGCTGGGGGCCAAGGGCAAAATCAGCACCAACCCGGGCGCAGGGCCCACGCTGGCGGGCGGATTTCAGGGGCACGGGCCAGTCTGACCGCCCGAGCCTTGCGTCTGCCCCTCTGATCCCCTATAAGCCGCCGCTTCCAACGGGTTTTTGAAGAAGGTTTCGGCCATGAAGAAGGGCATTCAC
>JAGWRJ010000965.1 GCA_028869725.1 Alphaproteobacteria bacterium
ATGAGCACTCGTACGAGCCGCTCCTATCGCATCAACCCGATCCGCTTCAAAAATCTCAGAAATGCCGACGTCGCTCATGCCCACAAACATCGGGCCCAGTCCGCGTCACAACAACAATGCCGGTCCCACAGCGTTTACGTTTGTCCTCCGGATCGTCTCTCTTGGCGTTGTCGTTCCCAAGTATAAAATCTGTCAACTCAGCGGGCGCACCACAAAGACGACAGAATTCTTGTGCGCGCCTGCCGTTTAAGCGCGTGTCTCTTATCTTGGACTTAAAGGGCGGCTTTCGGGCGCAAGATCGAATCAAGTCCAGCAATGTTTCGAGTGTGGCAACAAATTGTTGATCTCTCTCAGATTTCTCTGCCTGTGCAGAGACAAACGCTCTAAGCAATTGTCGTTGCAAGCGAGCCGTCGAATTTAATCCTACAAGGCCAACGATTTCACTGAGCGGCACGACACCGCCAGCGCCGGGTATGTAGCTCAAATACCGTTGTGGACTCGATGTCGCATAACTGGCGACCGCTGGATCAATGAGTTCTTTTATCAGACGGTCGATGCGTTTGCCCCGCGAGGCTGCGGAGTACGGTGACCAGCGATCCTGAAACTGCCGGACGGCTTCGGCGATATTTAGATCACATCCCTCCCAGACTCGGATGAACGGAAAAGATTTCATGTCAACCAAAATAGCCAATTATTCGGTCGATGCAATCGGCAGTGCTGGGCATCTTCAAGCACATGCTTGCAAATGCTTAAGGAGACCAAATCGTGCCCGTAACGACGAATAGAACTCTCATCAATCGCCGCCAGCTTCATGCAATGATTCCTCTGGCTGAGCGCACGATTTTCAACATGGAGCAACGAGGGGAATTTCCTCGCCGGATTGTGCTCACCAGCAGAAATGTCGCTTGGGACTTGGCTGAGATTGAGGACTGGATTGAAGCTCGTAAGTCCTCGAGCATTCATGCAATCAGCCCCGGCTCAAGGACGTGATCCGTGGTAATTGACTTACAGACGGCATTCGAAAGCGAGCCGCCTACACTGGACTTTATCTGGCCTGGCTTTCTTGCAGGAACAGTCGGTGCGCTTGTAGCTCCGGGAGCCACGGGCAAGAGCTTTTGGGCATTGGAAGCTGCGATGTCCATCGCGTGCAGTAGTGCTGGTGGCGATCTCGTGGGGCTCAACCCTACTCACACTGGCCGCGTAATCTATCTGGCTGGAGAAGATCCGCCGGCCGCGCTCGTGTGTAGGGTTCATGCCATCGGCAAGCACTTGGACCGGCAGGCGCGCGAAATCATCATGGAAAACCTGACGCTTGAGCCAATCATGGGACAGCGTATGAACGTAATGGACAGTCGGCACCTTGCTCGGATCATCGATTTTTGCGGCGATGCCCGGCTGATCGTTCTGGACACGCTAAGCCGAATCCACTGTTTGGACGAGAATAGCAACGGCGACATGGCCCGGCTTGTCGGCACACTGGAATACGTCGCTTCCAACACTGGAGCAGCGATCCTGTACTTGCATCATGTCAGCAAAGGGAGCGCCCGAGAATTTCAAACCGACCAACAACAGGCGGCGCGGGGTGCATCGGCTCTGATCGACAATGCCCGGTGGTGCGGCTTTGTCGCAAAGATGACCGAGAAAGAGTCCGAATGTCTAAGTGACCTCCCCGATGACCGAAAGCCTATTGGCAACGACCGCCGAGGCCATTTTGTGCGGTTCGGGGTTTCCAAGCAGAACTATGACGCAACTCCGCTTGATCGCTGGTATCAGCGTCGGAGCGGCGGAGTTCTTTTGCCTGTGAAACTTTTCGAGGCAACGCAAGAGAGTAGTAGGAAGGTATGGCGTGGTTGCGCATGATCTGACCCATGCCTGCCACGACCGAGGTCACTGTCTTGCACCGGGGCTATTCCGCAGTCTCAAGCGTGGCGACCGCAAACGCGAGAAATTGCATGTCATATATGACTATGGAAACGGCAAGAGCATTGAGTTCAGCGGACCGGAGCCCCTGGGCGCAGATGACCTACGTATCTTGCAAGGCCTTGTGGCAATGGCCGGGCCAGCGGGACTCGTTTTATCCCCCATTCCTCGGACCAGAGAAGGGCAACAGCTACGTCTGCTCCTCGAACCCAAGTGGGAAGCTGTCCAACAGAATGCATTGGTAATTATGGGCAGCTATCAGGCGCTGTGTCGTGAAATTGGCTATGCAAACAGCAAAGACACTAAGCCTGTCCGGGACTGTATTGAACGGCTCTGGAAGGTCTCTGTGATAATTCAAAATGGCAAACAACGTCAGGGATTTCGTTTACTGTCTGGGTATGCCTCTGATGAGCAGCACTGCAAACTGCGTGTGGCGCTGAACCCATTAATTGCCGAAGCAGTCATGGGACGTGGGCAACATGTCCGAATCGATATGGATGAAGTTCGGGCGTTACAAACGGACCCTGCCCGCCTCATTCATCAGCGCTTATGCGGTTGGATTGACCCCGGAAAAATCGGGCGCGTTACCCTGGACACGCTTTGCAGTTACGCTTGGCCTGATGATGCTTGCGCCGAGACTATGAAGAAACGACGCCAAAAAGCCCGTAAAGCGCTCACGGAGCTAACTTCATTGGGATGGGCAGTGGACGAGTACGCCAAACATAAATGGGAAATCCGTCGGCCGTCCGATCGCCGCCCTCCGCATCCAGCCCCACGGTAACTGTCCCCAAATCCCACGGTAACTGTCCCCAAATCCCACGGTAACTGTCCCCTCTCAACATCGAAAAAGAGTTTTATAACAACATCTTACTACCAGTTTTGAAAACCCTTCTAAGATTTATCTAAGAAAATCTATGAGGCGCCCGAAGCGCAGCGCCTTCATGGCGCTGCCCTTCCAGCATCAATCGGCTTTCGACCTCAGGTTCAATATAAACCAAAATAAAAATCTTCAAATTTCAATCAGCGAATCTAGATACCAAATATATAACTTGGATCACGAATGGTATTTATTAAAAAATAAAACTATTAAAATAATAAGTATAATTACTTCCAGACTAAATCACTGAATAATTGTTTCAACTCAACCTAATATTACCAGTTCTGTGGATCGGAGGATTGATGCAGCCTGAGAGCTGGATCACAAAATATAATTGTTCGATTTCAGCGGGTTATGATTCAGTACGTTTGCTAAGACGAACGGAGACACAATGGCCTTGACTGAAATTGCTCGGCAACGATACTTCTCTGCGTGGTTGCGCGACGCAAGCGACCTCACCGACGCCGAATGGGCCTTGATCGAACCATTCATGCCCTTGCCGCCGCATCGAGGCCGGCCCCGGACGGTGGTGCTGCGAAGGATTGTGGAGGCCATCTTCTACATGCTGTCGACCGGTTGCCAGTGGCGGCAGATCCCGAAGGAATTCGCGCCGTTCACCACTGTGCAGGGCTATTTCTACCGCTTCTGTCGCGACGGCACGTTCGATCGCATCAATCACGTCCTGGTCATGCAGGCGCGGGAGATAGCCGGACGCGAGGCGTCGCCCACAGCCGGCGTGATCGACAGCCAGTCGGTCAAGACCACCGAAGCCGGCGGGCCGCGCGGGTTCGATGCCGGAAAGAAGATCAAGGGACGCAAGCGCAACATCGTCGCAACCTTCCGGCGACCTTCGTGGACCCCCAGGTTGCCGTGGTGTATTTCAACCAGGACATCCAGAATTTCTGGTCACGGCAGGCGAGTTGGGTGGGTCGCCTCCTGATGCCGTCTGGGCGTTCAGGCGGTGCGGCGCCACGAGGCAATTTCAGCGCGAAGATCGGCGCGTGCCGCCGTGTGCCGGCGGGGCGATAGCGTGGCGCGGGCGGCGCCTCCCGGGCCGAGCGGCAGGAAGCGCGGGGACGCGAAAGCGGCGTATGCCAAAGCCGGGGGTAAGACCGGGAGACGCAGGCCGGCCGAGCCCTCGACGCTGCCGGTGGGGATCAGCGGGCTCAACGCGATCTTCTTCTGCCTGATCACCGCGGATCTCGGCACGCTGGGTGGGCTCGCGGCATGGATCGGCGATCCGGGCGCGGGCGGGCTGCTGCCTGTCGTGGGGATCGCGCTTGGCATCATCTATTGTTGCTTTCCGCTGCAATTCCTCGATGGCCGGGCGACGCTCGCGCTGAGCGGCTATCGCATCCTACTGCGCGCCCTGCTGGTGCTGCACGTGCCGCTGGCGATCCTGCTGCTGCTCGCGCTGCATGCGGGGGCGGACAGCGCCGGGGACCTGTTTCTCACCGCGCCGGTCAGCATCCTTGCGACGCCGGGGCTGTATGTGATCTGGCGGGCGCTGGTCTCGCTGCGCTGGCTCGACCCTGCCGCGCCGATCGAGACATGGGAGGCGATGCCGGGGATCGACGGGACGGCGATGTCGACGGACGGCCCGCCGAAACAGGCGACGCCGATGGCGGTGGCGCTGACATTGCCGTTCGTCGCGGCGTGGCGGGCGCGC
>JAGWRJ010000966.1 GCA_028869725.1 Alphaproteobacteria bacterium
CGTTCAAGCGATTCAAGTCTTCGAGGTGAGCGTACGGCGTCAGTGGCCAGACGGGTCAGCATGATAAAGGTCGGCATAGCAGTCGCCTCGCGATTGGGGCGTTCGTCGCACGACCGCTCCTTGGGAGTCCTGACATGCATCAAGACACGTTGGCGCTCGTCTGCTGCCGGTGGAGGTCGTACTCAGGTAAGGACGCGACCCTTCGAACCAGGTTATGGATCGGTGTGGAAGTTGGAGCGGGCTATGCGTATCGCGCATAATCATGGCCGGAGCAAAGCGCCCCGTAGTGAACGCCCCCGGGTGGGTCATGAAGTTTGCCGAATTCGTCCTAAATGGATCACTCACGGCTTCCTTTGCGCGATATAAGCCACTGCGCCTGTGACCGTGAGCAGCTTCGGATAGTCGCTCTCGGGGACAATGATCCCGTGCACCTTGTGAAGGGCCGTGATGAAATTGAGAAAGTCGAGTGAATCGATGTCAAGCGCTTCGCGTAGGTCGGCCTGAGGATCTATTTTACCAGCGTCAGATTCAGGCGCGACATTGTTGAGCTCCGCGAGCACTATCTTGCGAGCTTCACCTTCCGTCATAGTTCTCCTGGCTCCTGCAACAATGCGACGACCTCGTTCAAAAATCGACTGCCGAGATGACCGTCAGTGACGCGATGGTCGGCAGCCAGGGTTGCCGTCATCACTGGGCGCACCTCGATCTTTTGACCGATGGCGACAGGCTGAGATGTCACCTTTCCGAGACCTACAATGGCGACTTGCGGTGGATAGATGATGCCATAGAGGCTCTCGACGCCGCGCTCACCAAGGCTAGAGACGGTGATGGTGGGATCAGTGAGTTCGGAGCTGCGCAGCCGACCTTCGCGCGCACGCGCCACCAGATCGCGCAGTTTGACCATCATCTCGTCGAGACTGAGTTTGTCGCAATCATGAATGGCCGGAGAGATGAGACCGCCGCCTCGGATGGCAATGGCGGTCCCGATATGAATGCAGTCGGCAGCTGTGAAGCCACGCAGCTGGTCATAAAAGCCATTGAACTTGGGATATTTCCGCAACGCAAGCGCCACCGCCTTGAGCGTCAGTGTTGCCATCAGTAGGCGCGCATCAGGTTCGCGCGTCGTATTGGTTTGAGTAAGCCAATCCTGCGCGCGGGACACATCAATATTCGTCGCGAGGTAGTAATGGGGGATCTCGCGCTTGGACTTGGCCATGGCCGCAGCGATCGCGCGGCGCATTTTATCCATGTCAAGTCCTCTGGCCCGCGGGATTACGGCTGGCGGCGTCTGGCCGCCGGTCGCTAGTGCCTTTTCGACATCGCCAAGAACGATGGCGCCTTCAGGCCCCGAGCCCGTGAGCGCGTCGAACGACAGCCCGCGCTCGACGGCAAGTTTGCGTGCCGCAGGCGAGATGCGCAGCCCCTTCGTCACTGCCGCGATCCCCTTTGCCGGCACGACTATAGCGGAGGGCGGCGGCACCTTCTCTTCGTGTCGCGGCGCTTGAGGCATTTCCTCCGCTGTGCCAACGATAATGGCTAGAGGTGTGCCTACCGGTACCTTCGTTTCCGGCACCACAAGCTGCTTGCCCATGGTTCCGTCCATGAATATCTCGACCTCGATGGCACCTTTGTCGGTTTCGACCACCGCCACGATATCCCCGCGATGTACAGCATCGCCGGGATTTTTAAGCCACTCTACCAGCGTCCCTGCCTCCATATCGGCGCCAAGCGAGGGCATGCGGAACTCCGCCATCAGCCCAGGACCTGCTTTACGGCAGCAACGATCGAAGGTACCTGTGGCAGCGCCGCCTCTTCGAGATGATGAGGGTATGGGATCGGCACCTCCGCGCTGCACACACGTGCTACCGGCGCGTCGAGACTCCAGAAAGCCTGCTCCATTATACGCGCGCTGATCTCGGCCGAGATCCCGCCCGAACGCCAGCCTTCATCGACGATGACAGCGTGCCGTGTGTTCGCCACGGATGCGCAAAACGTCTCGTCATCGAGCGGACGCAGACTACGAAGGTCGATGACCTCGGCCTCGACCCCCTGCCCCGCCAACTCATCAGCGGCCTTCATCACTTTTGGTAATGACCCTCCATAAGTGATGAGACTGACGTGCTTGCCCGGGCGTCGGATCGACGCCTTGTCAATCCCTACGGGGCCAGCATCGGGGGCAAGGGTTCCTGTCAGATTATAGAGCATCACATGCTCGAAGATCAGAACAGGGTCAGGATCCTCGAGCGCAGTCCATAGCATGCCACGGGCATCTTCCAACGTGGCTGGTGCGAGGATCTTCAATCCCGGCACGTGGGCGAACCAGCCCTCAAGGCTGTGCGAATGTTGAGCGGCAAGCTGCCTGCCGGCACCTGTCGCCATGCGAATGACCAGCGGCACCCCGAATTGGTTTCCTGACATGTGACGGATAGTGGCCGCGTTGTTGACGATCTGGTCAAGCGCCAACAGCGCAAAATTCACGGTCATGATTTCAACGATTGGCCTCATCCCGTTCATGGCTGCACCGATGCCCATGCCGGTAAAGCCGGACTCAGAAAGTGGCGTGTCGCGGATCCGCTCCGGACCGAATTCGTCAAGCAGACCCTTACTCACCGCATAGCAACCGCCGTAATGGCCCACATCCTCTCCCATGAGGAATACCCGGGCATCACGCGTTATCGCATCGCGAATGGCTTCACGGCAGGCGTCACGGTAGGACATTTCAGGACCATTGCTCATGATCCGGCCTCCGCGTACACGTAGCGCGCAAGCTCGGCGACAGGTTCCCAGCTTCCCCGCTGTGCATAAGCCACGGCGTCTTCGATTTCTTGGCTCACGGCGCCTTCGATCGCCTCCAAGTCATTCTCATGCAGCATTCCGGCCTCGCGCATCCTGTTTGCGAGCCATGGAATCGGATCACGCGCCTTCCACTCCTCAACTTCCGCTTTGGTTCTGTAAAGCTGTGGATCGAACATCGAATGAGCACGAAAGCGATAGGTACGACATTCTATGAAGTGGGGACCACTACCATTGCGGATTTCCGCAAGGGCCCTGCTGGCAGCCGCGTCGACAGCGATGACATCCATGCCGTCGATCGACTCCGAGCCTATTCGATAGCTTTGTGCTTTCAGATGAATGTCCGTCTCCGACTCGGAAATATCCAGACGCGTCCCCATCGCATAAAGATTATTTTCGCACACGAAGAGGATCGGAAGCTTCCAGAGGGCCGAGAGGTTCATTGTCTCATGGAACTCCCCCTCTGCGACCGCGCCCTCGCCGAAGAAGCACACAGTTACGCGGTTCTTTTTTTGCATTTTGTCGGCCAGTGCCAGGCCCGCAGCGAGCGGAAGGCCACCGCCGACAATGGCGTAACCGCCATAGAACCGATGTGCGGCACTGAAGAGGTGCATCGAGCCGCCGCGACCCCGGCTCACCCCCTCAATCTTGCCGTACATCTCGGCCATAATGTCCCGTGCCGGCACACCCCGTACCAAAGCATGGCCATGCTCGCGATAGGTGGCAACGACCGCGTCCTCGGGCGTCAGCGCGGCCATCACGGCGGTGCAAATTGCCTCTTCGCCAACGTCGAGATGTAGAAAGCCACGGATCATCTCAGCCTGATAAAGTTCGACGCATTTCTCTTCAAAGCGCCGTACGCGTATCATCTGCTTGAGAAGACTAAGCAAGGTGTCGCGCGAAAGATGAAGCTTCGGCCCACTCATGTCTCATCACTCTCGAGCGTGGAGATATCACCTTCTGGTAGGCCAAGTTCACGCGCTTTGAGGAGGCGTCGCATGATCTTGCCGCTGCGCGTCTTTGGTAGGTTCCGACGAAACGCAACTTCCTTGGGCGCGACCGCGGGCCCCAAGCGTTTGCGCGCGTGGCCCATGATTTGCTTGCGCAGGTCATCGTCCTCCTTGAAGCCTGATTTTAATGCCACGAAGGCCTTTACGATCTCGCCTGCAACCGGATCCGGAACGCCGATCACGCCGGCTTCTGCGACGGCAGGATGTTCCATCAGCGCGCTTTCGACCTCAAACGGTCCGATCAAGTGGCCGGCCGACTTTATGACATCATCTCCTCGGCCCACGAACCAGAAGTAGCCATCTGCATCGCACATCGCCAAGTCACCGGTTAGATACCATCCTCCCGCAAAACTTTTTCTGTAGCGCTCTTCCTCATGCAGATAACCGCGGAACATCGATGGCCAGCCTGGCTTGAGCGCGAGTTCGCCGCTCTTCATCGGTTCCGTGATTACTCGTACATTCCCGCCATCGCGTTCGACAATGGCGGCCTCGATGCCTGGCAGCGGCCGGCCCATGGAGCCAATTTTGATGTCCTGACTGGCGTAATTGGCAATCATGATGCCGCCCGTCTCTGTCTGCCACCAATTGTCGTGGAAGGGCTGGCCAAGCGCCCGGTCGCTCCAGAGCACCGCTTCAGGATTGAGCGGTTCGCCGACGCTCGCCATAAAACGCACGGTATCGAAGGTCCCCGGCTTTACCATCTCCGTGCCACCGCGCATCAACATGCGGATGGCAGTTGGGGCCGTGTACCAGACGCTTACATGCTGACGGCGCAAGATGTCGTACCAGCGTTCGAGATCAAAGTCGGCCTCATCTACAATGATGGTACAGCCCAGGCTGAGTGGCGCAATGATGCCGTAGGAGGTACCGGTCACCCAACCCGGATCTGCAGTGCACCAGAAGATGTC
>JAGWRJ010000967.1 GCA_028869725.1 Alphaproteobacteria bacterium
GTCATCGGCATTGGGATCGAAGAAAGGAGGCTGCAATATTGCCGCCGGAAATACGATCTCGTTGAAGGACGGATCATAATAGGCGTTCACGGTCTGCGGATTCATGAACCATTCGTTCCTGTCCACTGGCTTGTCGATGCGTTTAAGCTCTCTGTTCCATTCGAACACCGTGCCGCGCTGAACATCTCCGACAAGATCATGTGGAGAGACCTTGTAGGCCGCGTAGCTGCGCCACTTGTCGGGATAGCCGATCTGTGCCGTGAATTTGTGCAACTTTTCCAAAGCCCGCCGACGCGTTTGCGGAGTCATCCAGTCCAAGGTCTTCAGATCCGCCGCGTAAACCCGGAGTAGATTGCGAACCAGCTCCTCGGCTTTGGCTTTTGCTATGGGCGGAAAATAGCGCGCGACATACAGCTTGCCGAGAGCCTGGCCGAGTTCACGATCGAGCAGGTGTGCTGCCCGTACTGTCCGAGGCAGTTGTTCTGACTGGCCACGGATCACCTTGCCGTAAAAGTCGAAGTTCGCGTCATCAACCTTCCTGGGCAGATAAGGCGCAAACGTACTCATATATTGAGCTACGAGATAATCACGCCAGACTGAAACGGGGGTCTGCGCGAAGATCTGGGCAAGCTTGGGGAACGCGGATTTTTCTGCCACGATGACGATGCGTTCGCCCTTGGGGCCGTCCAGGCTTACGCCCGCTGCTTTGAAATATGCTGTCCAGTCGAACTGGGGAGCAAGCCGGATCAGCGCGGAAATCGGCATCGGATTATAGACTTTGCTCTCGTCTCGACGCTCTGCATTCGGCCACTCGACCTCGGCCATCCTGTGTTCGAGTGCATAAACCGCGGCGGCACGCGATGCTGCGTCCTTGAGGCCTGCCATCGTCAGCATGCGGGTGAGAAGAACCTTGTAGGCGGCCTGCGTCGCCCGGATGGCCGGATCGGTTTTCAGGTAGTAGTCACGGTTTGGCATACCAAGACCGGACTGGCTCAGGTCGATCGCATAGGCGTTGGGGTTTTTATCGTCGACGCCAATGCTCATTGCGAATGGGCTTGCCGTCATCATCCGAACGTCGCCCATCGCTGCTGCGATCGCGGATCTGGTTTTCAGGCTTTCCAGTCGGTCAAGGTCTGCACGAACCGGCTTCAGTCCTGCGGCCGCTATGGCCTTCTCGTTGAGGAACGCATCGTAGAGGTCCCGCAGCTTGCGTTCGTCAGGGGTCAGGCTGGCGTGGGGCTTGGCTTCAAGTGCGGCGAGTATGGTCTTGGTTCGTCTTTCGCTGAGGATGGCAAGGCTGGTGAAGGAGCCGATTGAGGAGCGGTCCGGCGGAATGACTGTGTGTTTCACCCAGTTGCCGTTGACGTAGTTGAAAAAGTCGTTTCCGGGCACTGTCTGATGGTCCATCCCGCTCAGGTCGATACCCCATTTGCCGAGCATGGGCGCGCCCTCATGGGCGGAGGCCGGCGCACACAGGCCGTTGAGGCATAGGCTCGCGCCAAGCGCTCCGGCCAGCAGAAATAGGCTGCGTTTCATTGAGAACTCCATGACGCTGGATGAGCAGGGCGCGCGCAAATGAGCGCCGCGCGGATTGCGGGCACTAGGCCTTACTGGGCCTGGAGGTGCAAATCACGCTGTTGGGAGCTATTGGCCCGTGAATTTTGCGGGGCGTTTCTGCAGGAATGCCGCTACACCCTCGCCAAAATCGCTCGTTTTGCCCGCGCGCCGCTGTGCCTGCCGTTCCTCATTGATCTGTGCTTCGTAGGAGTTTTCCGGACTCTGCCAGTAGAGCCTGCGGATGAGGGCGAGGCTGGCTGGGCCTTGTGCCAGACGATGGGCCATGGCGAGGGCATCGTCCATCAGGCTGGCATCATCACAGACGCGATTGATCAGCCCCCATTCCAGGGCCTTCTCGGCGGGTAGCTTCTCGGCCAACATCGACAGTTCGCGGGCACGGGCGAGGCCAATCAGCCGAGGCAGCAGCCAGGTCGAGCCGCCATCCGGCACCAGCCCGATCCGCGCGAAGGCCTGCAGGAAGTAGGCCGAGCGGGCAGCAAGGACGATGTCTCCCATCAGCGCGAGGCTCATGCCGACGCCTGCGGCGGCACCATTGACCGCCGTGACCAGTGGAATGTTGAGATCGCGCAGGCGACGCAGGAGGGGGTGGAAATGGCTTTCGAGAACTGCCCCCGCGTCGCGTAATCCCGAACCTAGGTCGGGTCCTGACAGATTGGCGCCGGAGCAGAACCCGCGTCCTTCGCCGGTGATGACTATGGCTCTGAAGCCGGGATTTTCCTCGATGTGACTAAGCGCCTTGCCCATGCCCTCAACAAGCTCCAGGGAGGCGGCATTCATCACCTCGGGATGATTCAAGGTCAGGACAGCGACATCCTCCTGTGCCGTCACATAGACTCGATCGAAATTGGTCCGCATACACGCCTCCGGATGTTGGTTGGTACCAGCATAGGCGGGCGGAACGCAGCTTGAAAGCATGCCGTTAGGGCAATTTCAGGCGGCAACATCCGAGGGTTGCGCAGACGTGACGCTGCGCACGCAGTTGCGGCCTGCGGCCTTGGCGGCATAAAGCCCGGCATCAGCGCGATGGATCAGGCTTGCCTCGTCTTCGCCTGGCTGCAGCTGGGCAGCACCAATGGAGATGGTGATGGTACCTAACACATCGCCAGTGGATTTCTTGACCAGCTTTTTGGCCTGGACCACCTGACGTATCTGGTCGGCCAGAAGGCTTGCAGCCCCGAGTGCCGCACCGCGAACGATAACGGCGAATTCTTCGCCGCCATACCGGGCGGCGGTGTCGCGGCCTTTGACATTCTCATTCAAGCAATTTGCCACAAGACGAAGCACCTGATCGCCTGTCTGGTGGCCAAACGTGTCGTTGAACTGTTTGAAGCGGTCGATATCACACATCAGCAGGGAGAGCGGCTCACCGTGCTCGCGGGCCTGCAGCAGGGCCTTGTGCAGGTCTGCATCAAAGGCCTTGCGGTTGGCAATCCCGGTTAAAGGATCAGTCAGGCTTTCCTTGCGGACATCCTCGAGCTTGCGGCGCAGCTCATCGACTTCGTGCGAAGATTTCTGCAGCTCGCTTTCGAGGGCATGGGTACGGGCCTCCATGGCGCTGGTGGCGCTGCGTAGGCCTTCAACGATCCTGCGCATTCCGCCGGCTGATGGCGTACTCCCCAGCTCGCCACTGACCTCCGACAGTTTGCGCCCATAGTCCTCTGTGTCTTTACCAGCTTGTTCAAGCTTGGCCAGCATGGAGCCCAGGGCCTCAGACACATTGTTGCCAAGCGATACCATTTCGTCTTCGAGCTTCATACGCGGGAAGAAGCGTTTGCGCAGGTCCTCGAGGAGCTGGGGTGTGATGGGTTTGCGGCTGGCGATGAGATCGCCCATGACCCGCGACAGGGCGGGATTCTGGCTCGACACGTACCCGAAAAACAGTTCGTAGTTTTCAGGCGTAGGCGCTACCGCGCGCTCGGCCATGAGGCCGATTGCGGTCTTTGCCAAGGCCTGTGCGTGTTCGTAGCGGTCCACGATCGTCCCCAACACCTCGGCCGCGTGCACGTACGTGCCGAAGGTGGCAACCTTGGCCTTGAGCCTGGAAAAAAAGCGTTAAATCCCCGGATCAAACGCTACGGATCTAGCCGCAGGAGGGGCGGGGCGGCTCTGGCCTGCCCGGCGCACCCCGCGTTTGGCGCTTGCCGCCGGGCGGGCCGCCCGCCATCTTGGCGGATGAGCATAAGGTCTAGTAGCGTCTAGCGAAACTGCCGGAGGAGCCCATGAGCGACGTTAACCAAAGCCCGGCCGCCGAAATGAGGCGGGTGCTGGAAGTCCAGCGTCAGGCACATATCAAGGAGGGGCCGCCGAGCGCCCAGAGGCGGATAGAGTGGTTGGATCGCGCGATCGGATTGCTGGTTGATCACAGCCAGCAGATCGCCGACTGCCTGCGCGAGGACTTCGGCCACCGCTCCGTCCATGCATCGCTGCTGACGGACGTCTCCGGATCGATCGCGCCGCTCAAGCATGCCAAGTCCCAGCTGAAAAACTGGATGCGTGGCGAAAAGCGGGCGGTTCAGCCGGCGCTCCTTGGTCTGTTTGGGGCCAGGGCCCGTGTTGAATATCAGCCCAAGGGCGTAATCGGAATTATCAGCCCATGGAATTTTCCGGTCAACCTGACCTTTGCTCCCCTTGCA
>JAGWRJ010000968.1 GCA_028869725.1 Alphaproteobacteria bacterium
AAGGACGGTACGTACGAGCTCAGCTTCCAGCAGGCGATGATCGACGCCCACGATGCGGGTGCCGATGTCCGCTTTGACGGTGCGACCAACAACCCGCACTTTTCCTACGAGCAGAATGGCGAGCGGCACGACGTCTGGTTCCTCGACGCAGCCACAGCCTTCGACGACATCCACGCTGCCGACATCTATCAGCCTGCAGGCTATGCGGTGTGGCGTCTGGGATCGGAAGATCCCGCCGTATGGAGTGTCATGGGCCGTCCTTATGGTGCGCCCGTTCCCAACACGCTTTACCGGATCCCCTTCGAGAACGACATCGACACCGAAGGTGCCGGCGAAATTCTGCGCGTCGAAGCCGAGCCGCAAACCGGTAGCCGCACCCTCGAAATCGACAGCAAGACCGGCGACATTGACGACGAGCACTACACCCACCTGCCCTCCACCTATGTCGTGCGCCAGTTTGGCGCCCATTACGGCAAGGAAATCGCGCTCACCTTTGACGATGGTCCGGATCCGGAATGGACACCGAAGATCCTTCACATCCTCAAGAAAAAGCATGTTCCAGGCACCTTCTTCATCATCGGTGCCAACGCCGAGGCCAATCCTGGTCTGGTCCAGGACCTCGTGGATCAGGGCAACGAGGTGGGAGACCACACCTACACCCACCCCAATCTGGCCGACACCGCCAACGAGGGAACGCGTCTGGAGCTCAATGCGACGCAGCGCCTGTTCGAGGCGCTGACCGGGCGTTCCTTGCGCCTGTTCCGCCCGCCCTATCTGGGTGATGCTGAACCTTCAGATGTTGACGAACTCATCCCGGTCGAAGTCGCCCAGGACCTCGGCTACATCACGGTCGGCGAACATGTCGATCCGCGCGACTGGGCACGGCCTGGGGCTCAGGCCATCATTCAGCGCGTCATGCAGCAGGTTCACGAGTCGGACCGTCACAAACGGTATCCTACCAACATCATTCTGCTTCACGACGGTGGTGGTGATCGCGCCGAGACTGTTGCGGCGTTGCCAGTCATTATCGATCGTCTGCGTGCCCAGGGCTATCATTTCGTCCGGGTATCAGATCTGGCCGGGCTGACACCTCAGGAAGCGATGCCTCCATTGCCCATGACGGTGCAGCTTCTGACCGATCGCGTCGTGTTTTTGGCCATGAGCACATTCGGTCATGCGCTTTACTGGTGTTTCCTCGCCGCGATCTTCCTTGGCATCGGCCGCATGGTCATGCTGGTGGGCCTGGCTCTGTGGCGGCGCAAGTGGACCCGCGCCGAGTTCGAGCCGCCGCCCGCCGATGAGCCGTTTGCGGTTTCGGTGATCATTCCTGCCTACAATGAGGAAAGCGTCATCCAGCGTACGGTGCGCGGGATACTCAGCCAGACCTATCGCCGATTGGAACTGATCGTCATCGACGATGGCTCCAAGGACAATACCAGCGGCGTATTGCAGGAAGCGTTCGGTCAGGACCCGCGCTTCTCGCTGGTGCGGGTACAAAATGGCGGCAAGGCACGGGCGCTCAATACCGGTCTTGCCATGGCCAAGGGCGAGGTTGTGGTCGCGCTGGACGCCGACACCGAGTTTGCGCGCGACACCATCGCCCGCCTGGTGCGCTGGTTTGGCGATGAGCGCATCGGCGCTGTTGCCGGCAACGCCAAGGTCGGCAACCGCATCAACATGATCACGCGTTGGCAGGCCCTCGAATATATCGTGTCACAGAACCTGGAGCGGCAGGCACTGGCAGCGCTTGGAACGCTGACTGTGGTACCGGGCGCGGTCGGCGCCTGGCGCAAGTCCGTGCTGACCGAGCTTGGCGGCTTCCGTATGGATACGCTGGCTGAAGATCAGGACCTGACGATCGCCGTGCAGCGGGCCGGCTGGCACATCAAGTTCGATTCGTCGGCAATCGCCTGGACTGAGGCGCCAACCACGGTGCGTGGCCTTGCCAAGCAGCGCTTCCGTTGGGCCTTTGGTACGCTGCAGTGCCTGTGGAAGCATCGGGACATGACCTTCAATCGGCGCTACGGCGCCCTTGGCCTGGTCGCGTTGCCGTCGGTGTGGATGTTCCAGATCCTGCTGACCGCCCTGGCCCCGCTCGCAGACCTGCTGCTCATCTGGCAGCTTGCCTGGCAGTATCTCGCCTATGTCCAGCACGGCACCGAATTCAACGATTCCAGTCTCAAGCTGACGCTCGTCTATTATGGCATCTTCGTGCTTGTCGATCTGACGTCGGCGATCGTCGGCTTCCTGCTGGAAAAGCGCGAGCAGTGGAGTCTGCTGTGGTGGCTGATGCTGCAGCGCTTCGGCTACCGCCAGATCATGTACTATGTGGTCGTACGCTCCCTGTGGAGCGCCGTGCGTGGGGTCGTGGTCGGCTGGAACAAGATCGAGCGCACCGGCACGGTACGGGTACGGGAGGTACCCGAGCAGCCCACCGCCTGAGGCGCGTCCACTATTTGTCACACCGCTGCCTGGAGCAGGCCTGGATCTCCATCGTTGGAGTTATAGCGCGGACAGGTCGCGCACGTAACACCATGGAGGACCATTATGCAGCGCATCAGGACCGTAAAACTTTTCGGGGCGGGTTTATTGTGCGGCGCCATTGCGACAGCCGGCCCGGCCGTGGCAGGCGGATTGCTCGGCGGCGCGCTTGGCGGCGGCATGGCCGGCAATATCGGCGCGAGCATGGGGCCAGTCGGGGCTCCGGGCGCGGGATTTGGAGGCGGGCTCTCCGCCACAACCTCAATGATGTCGCCGTCGGCCGGCGCCAATGCCGCGATTGGCGGCAGTGCCAACGCGAGCGTCAGCGGACCAGACCTTGGTTCCATGGCACAGACGACAGCGGACACTGCCACAGCGACGGCACAGAGCGCGGCCAACAGCGCCGTGAGCGCTGGCGAAAACAGCGCCGCCAACGCCCTGAACGCCACCTCCGGCACTGCCAGCGGCGGCCTTGCGGCAGCAGGTTCGATGAGCACGCCGTCTGCGGCCGTGCAGGGTGGAGCCAATGCCGGTGCAAGCACCGCTGATGCCGCGCCGCTGGGCCAGAGCGCACTGACTGAGGCCAAAGGCATCACCACGGCGATGCAGACCACCGCAAGCCAGGCCACACAGTGGAGCGGCACACCATCGGCGAACGCCAGTGGCTCTGCGGCAGGAAGCGCAAACCTCTCGCAAAGCTCGGCATCACCATCACAGCCGCAGGCAAAAAGCAGCAGCACCCACGGCCGTCCGCCGTCTTCGCGGCGCTGACCGAAGTGTCCCCCGGTACGGGGCGGGCCGGATACCGGCCCCCCTGCCCGGGGCGTTATCGCGTCCAGATCATCCTGAATTCTGCTGATCAGCGATAGCTGTCATTGACCGCGGCAAGCGCTTTGGCCCCCGGGCACAGGTCACGCTCACCAAGCCGATTGAGCGGCGCCTTTGTAGTCCCAAGCGCCGCATGAAGATCCTGGGCTTCGGGATCAAGATAGAGAAGACCGGTCACGATCTCCCCGCGCGCGTGATGTTCCTGCAGATAGGCCATGGCCTTGGCCCGATCGCAGGGATCGTATGCGGCATCAAGCTTGGAAAGGCTGAGCACGGAGCCGTCATGCTGGCGCACGGTAACCACCGTCCCCGGTGCGTAGTCGACAGTGATCTCCTCGCGTTCCTCAATCACATCGATGCGGTTCACCGCTTCGTTGTGGGCGCGCACAAAGTCATAGGACTTTGTCGACTGCGGATTGTTATTGAACTGCACGCAAGGGGAAATCACGTCGAGGATTGCAGAGCCGGGATGCGACAGAGCGGCCTTGAGAAGTGGTACAAGTTGCGTCTTGTCGCCCGAGAACGAGCGGGCCACAAAGCTTGCCCCGAGCACCAGCGCCAGAGAGACAAGATCAATGGGCGAATCATGATTGACCGCCGTCTTGCTCTTGGAGCCCTTGTCCGCGGTTGCCGAGAACTGCCCCTTGGTCAGCCCATAAACGCCGTTGTTTTCGCAGACATAGACCATGTTGACGCCACGGCGCAGGGCATGTGCAAACTGGCCAAGCCCGATCGATGCAGAATCGCCATCGCCCGAGACACCGAGATAGATGAGATCGCGGTTCGCGAGATTGGCGCCGGTGAGCACGCTGGGCATGCGCCCGTGCACCGAATTGAACCCATGGCTTTGCCCCAGAAAATAGTCGGGAGTCTTTGAGGAGCAGCCAATCCCGGACAGCTTGGCGACGCGATGCGGTTCGATAGAGAGTTCGAAACAGGCCTGGATCAGCGCCGCCGAAATCGAATCATGACCGCAACCGGCACAGAGCGTGGAAATACGTCCCTCGTAATCGCGATGGGTAAAGCCGAGGGCATTGGTTGCAATGTCCTTGTGATGCAGCTTTGGCTTGGCGATATAGGTCATGGGCGCTGTCCTTTGTGCCCTGCATTGCGGGCCGGTATGGGTGCTGCGTCCGGGCGCGAAGATCCATGGCTCATTCCGCAGCTTCCTTGCGCTCGAGCAGGGTCATGCGTTCGGCAACCGCTCCAGTGATGAAGCGGGCAGTAATCGGGGTGCCGTCATAGTGAAGGATCGCGATCAGGCGTGCCGGGTCGATCGCGCATTCATTGACGATCATCTTGAGGAGCTGGGCATCCCGGTTCTGCTCGATCACGAATACCTGTTCGTGATCGTGAATAAAGTCGCTTACCGCCTCTGCGAAAGGAAACGCGCGGACACGAAGGGTGTCCAGATGCAACCCCTCTGCCTCCAGCTTGGCCAGAGCCTCGTCCATTGCAGGGGCAGTCGAGCCATAATAGATGGCGCCAAAGCGGGTCTTCTCCGCTGCGTCGCGCCGCACAGGTGCCGGCACCAGAGTTGCGGCGGTGCCGAACTTGCGCAGCAGCCGCTGCATGTTGTCGACATAGACCGCACCTTCTTCGCTGTAGCGCGCGTAGCGGTCGCGGGACGTGCCACGGGTAAAATACGCCCCGCGTGTGGGATGGGTTCCTGGCAGCGTCCGGTAGGGTATCCCGTCGCCATCGACATCGAGATACCGACCGAAGTCGCGCCCGGCTTCGAGTTCTTCGGCGCTCATCACCTTGCCACGGTCATAGCGGCGCGAATCGTCCCAGGCGAGCGGCATACACAGCCAGTCGTTCATGCCGATATCGAGATCCATCATCACGAAGACGGGTGTCTGCAGCCGTTCGGCGAGGTCAAAGGCCTGGGCCGCAAAGTCGAAGCTCTCACGCGGATCTTCGGGAAACAGCAGCACATGCTTGGTATCGCCATGACTGGCATAGGCGGCCAGCATGATGTCGGACTGCTGCGTGCGGGTCGGCATCCCCGTGGATGGTCCTCCCCGCTGGATGTCAAAGATGACTGCCGGAATTTCCGCAAAATAGGCCAGGCCGAAGAATTCCTGCATCAGCGAGATGCCTGGACCCGAGGTCGCGGTAAAACTGCGGGCACCGTTCCATCCGGCCCCGATGACCGTACCGATGGCCGCGATCTCATCCTCCGCCTGGACGATTGCAAACCGGTTCTCACCGGTCTCCTTGTCGACGCGAAACTTTTTGCAGTGGCGCATGAACGCCTCGGCGAGCGAGGTCGACGGGGTGATGGGATACCATGCACAGACGGTCGCCCCGCCATAGACTGCCCCCAGTGCCGCCGCATCGTTGCCACCGATGAAGATGCGTTCGCCAACCTTGTCGCTGCGCACCACCTTGAGGGCACAGGCATCGGCGAGATGGCGCGCGGCGTAATCATGACCGAGCTCTACCGCCTTCATGTTGAGGGCAATGAGCTTGTCCTTGCCCTTGAACTGCTTGCCGATCAGGCTTTCGACGACCTCAGGCTCGAAGCCGAGCAAGGCCGACAGCGCCCCCAGATAGATAACGTTCTTAAGGAGCTGGCGCTCGCGCGGGATGGTACCTTCAAGAGCGTTGGAGAGCGCCGTGAACGGCACACCCAGCACGACAATGTCGTCGCGGAACTTTGTCGGTGGCAGAGGCTTGGTCGAATCATAGAGCAGATAACCGCCCGCCTCGATCTCCGCGATATCGCGATCCCAGGTCTGCGGATTGAGAGCGACCATGAGATCGACGCCACCGCGGCGCCCGAGCCAGCCTTGACCCGAAACCCGCACCTCATACCAGGTCGGCAGTCCCTGAATGTTCGAGGGAAAGATGTTGCGGGACGCCACCGGCACACCCATGCGCAGGATGCAGCGCGCAAAGAGCTCGTTGGCGCTCGCCGAGCCGGAGCCGTTGACGTTGGCGAATTTGACGACGAAGTCGTTGACTGCGGCCAGTGGCGTCATGACCGCCAGCCCTGATGCAGGGATAAGGTCTCGCAGAGACGACCAGTACAGGGGCTATGAAAAAGAACCTGCGCGGCAGCCTGTGACGACCGGCAGGGATCAGGCCTCAGCATGAGCACGCACTCGCCTGTGCAGTTTCGAGATAGAATTTCTTCATGTCCCAGGCGCCGGTGGGGCAGCGTTCGGCGCAGAGCCCGCAATGCAGGCAGACATCCTCATCCTTGACCATCACCCGCTTGGTCTTCAGCACGTCGGAGACGTAAAGATCCTGGGTCAGGTTCAGCGCCGGCGCCGTCAGCATTTTGCGCAAGTCCGGTTCGGCCGCATTGGGCGTGAAGGTGATGCAGTCCATGGGACAGATGTCGACGCAGGCGTCGCACTCGATGCACAGTCCCCGGTCGAATACAGTTTCGACGTCGCAGTTGAGGCAGCGCAGCGCTTCCTTGTAGCCGAGATCGCGGGTGAAGCCGAGTTCGACCTCGATGTTCACATTGTTCAGCGTCAGCTCATGGGGTGCGTGCGGAACCTTGAAACGCAGATCAAGCGACACATCGTTGTCGTAGGACCATTCGTGAATGCCCATCTTCTGGCTGGTCAGCGTCACATGCGCGGGCGGCCGCTCCGCCTTGAGATCACGCCCTTCACAGAACATATGGATCGACAGCGCAGCGGCATGACCATGCGCTACTGCCCAGATGATGTTCTTGGGACCGAACGCCGCGTCGCCGCCAAAGAAGACCATGGGATGGGTCGACTGCATCGTCAGTTCATCAACGATCGGCATGTCCCAGCGGTCATCGAAGCTGAGCCCGATGTCGCGCTCGATCCAGGGAAAGGCGTTCTCCTGACCTACCGCGACCAGCACATCATCGCAGGGCATGTGCACATCCGGCTCGCCACTGGCAACAAGCGTCCGCCGCCCCTTGGCGTCGTATTCGGCCTTCACCTTTTCGAAGACGACGCCCGTGAGCCGGCCACTGTCATGGGTGAATGCCTTGGGCACCATGTAATTGTGGATCGGAATGCCCTCGCCCATGGCATCATCTTTTTCCCACGGACTCGCCTTCATCTCCTCGAAGCCTGAGCGCACGACCACCTGCACGTCTTCGCCGCCGAGCCGGCGGGCGGTGCGGCAGCAGTCCATGGCGGTATTGCCACCGCCCAGCACGATCACGCGCCGGCCAATGCGGTTGATGTGGCCGAAGGACACCGAGGAAAGCCAGTCAATGCCGATGTGGATGTTCTGTGCGGCCTCATCGCGTCCGGGGATGGCAAGATCGCGGCCGCGCGGCGCGCCCGAGCCGATGAATACGGCATCATAGCCGTCATCAAGCAGGGCCTTGAGACTTTCCACGCGCTCGCCGAAGCGGGTCTGGGGCTCGAGCGCCAGGATGTAGTTGCATTCTTCGTCGAGCACACTTTCGGGCAGCCGGAACTTGGGGATCTGCGTGCGCATCATCCCGCCAGCTTTCGGATCGGCGTCATAGATCACGCAAGTGTAGCCCATGGGCAGCAGATCGCGGGCCACCGTCAGCGACGCCGGCCCGGCACCCACGAGGGCAATACGCTTGCCGTTCTTGACCTGGGCGGGCTTTGGCAGCCTGTCGGCAACATCACCCTTGTTGTCCGCCGCAACGCGCTTCAGACGGCAGATCGCCACCGGCTCGGCTTCCACCCGCCCACGCCGGCAGGCCGGCTCGCAGGGGCGGTCACAGGTGCGTCCGAGAACTCCCGGAAAGACATTGGAACGCCAATTGATCATATAGGCGTCGGCATAACGACCTTCGGCGATCAGGCGAATATATTCGGGCACAGGCGTGTGCGCCGGACAGGCCCATTGGCAATCGACCACCTTGTGGAAGTATGCGGGATCATCAGTGTCGGTGGGCGCCGCTCCATGCGACGAAACCACATCGACGCGCCCTGCGGCGATGGCGGAGCTCATATGTTGTACGCGACTCCATAACCGGCCGTTCACCCCGGCCCCCGCAGCTACTCCGCGGGATGCCTGAAAAGGTTATAGAGCGACCACCTACTGGTGAATCATATTAGTCAGACCAGCCGGTCACGCAATATGTGCCTAGCAACATTGCGTGATCAGATAATGGAATTTGGTACCCTCTCCTCGCGCGCCTCC
>JAGWRJ010000969.1 GCA_028869725.1 Alphaproteobacteria bacterium
CGCCGCCAGGTCCTCCAGCCTATCGTAACCTCATCCACCGCGGGGTGGAGCAGCCCGGTAGCTCGTCAGGCTCATAACCTGAAGGTCACAGGTTCAAATCCTGTCCCCGCAACCATCATGACTTGCGATCCATCAGAGCCTGCACCCGAAAGGGGCGGGCTCTTCTGCTTGCCAGCCGCCGCAATCGTCAGAATGCCAGCCAGATCGCCCCGAACGTCGATCTCCAGCAAGCCCGCGGCCGGCGTCAACACGATCTCTGACACCAGCGACCGGATGACCTCCGCGGCTTGCGCTCGGGTCTCATCCTGTTGCAACGAGTTGTGCAGCGCTGCTACTCGCTCCCGGTAAATCACCGCCATGCTCGGGTGCAGCACAGGCGGTGGTGTCTCGGAGGAGGCAAGTGCCGCCGTCAATTGAGCCTTCCGCTCCTCCAATCCATCCATCTCTCCCTTCATAGACGGTTGGAACATGCCGCTTTTGATCGCTTCGATCATCGACCGGATTTGGCGTTCGACTTTTGCCAAATCTGAGCGTGCGATGTTAATAGCGGCTCGTGCCTCCATCCTCCGCTCATTCATCTGGCGGGTGAATTCGTCGCAGAACACCGCGAAGAGTTCCGGGTTCATCAAATGATCTTTCAGCGCCGTCAGCACCCGGGCTTCGAGCTGGTCGCGCCGAATGTTCAGCCGATTGTCGCAGGTGCCCTTGTTGCGCGCCGTCGAGCAGCCGACGAGATCGGCGGACACCATCGAATAACCACCGCCACATCTGCCGCATTTGGTGAGGCCGGTGAGCAGGTATTTGCCGCGCTGGCGTTCATGCAGACGGTTGGAATCGCCGGTCTCCCGGTCAGCCTTCACTGAGCGCTGACGTGCCTTGGCCTGGTCCCATAAATCCTGGTCGATAATCCGCAGTTCGGGCACGTCCAGGGTGATCCATTCCGATTTTGGGTTCATCCGCGAGACCCGCTTGCCGGTATCAGGATCCTTGATGAACCGCTGCCGGTTCCAGACCAGCCGGCCGATATACATCTCGTTGTTGAGGATGCCATTGCCGCGCTTGAGGTTGCCGTTGATCGTGCTGAAACCCCAGTCGCCGCCACTGGGCGCTTTGATCCGGTCCCGGTTCAACTCCGTCGCGATGCGCTTGGGCGATTTGCCGCCGGCATAGTCCTCGAATATGCGGCGGATTATCGAGGATTCAGCCTCGTTGATCGTCCGATCGCCCCGTACCGGGTCGCCATCAGCAGCGAACTTCTTGACCACGTCGTAGCCGTAGGCATTGCCACCGCCGGACTTGCCGTGCTCGACCCTGCCACGCAGGCCGCGCCGCACTTTGTCGGCCAAATCCTTGAGAAACAGGGCGTTCATCGTGCCCTTCAGGCCGATATGCAAGTGAGTGACATCGCCCTCCGAAAGGGTGACGATGCGCACGCCGCCGAACTGCATGCGCTTGAACAGACCGGCGATGTCTTCCTGATCGCGTGAAAGCCGGTCCATCGCCTCGGCAAGGACGATCTCGAACCGGCCGCGCGTCGCGTCCTGGATCAGTTCCTGGATGCCCGGCCGAAGCAGGGATGCGCCGGAGATCGCCCGATCGGTGTAGCTATCGACGATCGTCCAGCCCTGCTTTTCGGCGTGCAACCGGCACAGCCGCAACTGGTCCTCGATCGAGGCATCGCGCTGGTTCTCCGACGAATAGCGGGCATACAAGGCGACCTTCGGCATGAGCCTCCTTCTCAGCGCCGCGACAGATGATCCTCTATCGGCGCCGTCGTCTCATCATAATACGCATCGGCCGCCTGTCTAGCGAGTAATCGCACCATCGCGACCAGCCGTGGGTCCAGCCCCGTGCCATCTGGCGTAAAGCGCAGCCCGTCGTGTGGAGACCCGTCAGGTATTGGTAGGGGAACGATCTTGGCTTCCATTGCTGTCAAACCGCACTGCTGGACGAAATCAACATTGCATTCAGTAGAACGGCCCAAGGACGGTTGGGAGATGCTGTGGCTGTCGGTCGTGCGATTGCTGACGAGCGGCGCTTTTATCGAAAGTTTGGCGGCAAATACATGCGCGCGCGCCGGCCAGCGCGCGCATGAGGAGATTGGAGGGCAAGATCCTGGCGGTGACCCATGAGTCGCGGCGTCGAGTTGAGATGGCTTCAGGGTCGGCGATACGCAGATTTGCCCAGACGGCGGGTTTCGTCGCGCAAACGACGGCGTGGCCAGGTTTTGAGAGGGAGAGTGCCGAGCGGTTTTCCGCGACGGGCATGTAGGCTGAGAGAGAGGCTCTTGGCCGGCCTGTCGCGGAGAAGTCCCATGAACCAAACTGTTGTTCCCCAGAGCCGTAGTAGCGCGCCCAGGCCGGCCATCGGCAAGACTGCCCTCTCGAGTGTGACGGGTGCCTATAAGGTCGATATCTCGCGTGGCGAGCGCATAAGCCGAGTGTCATCCGAGTGGTTTTCCCGGCCGGACGATGAGCGGTATCTCTCGCTCAGTTCGCTTTATGACGCTGTCCGCGCGCGGGCGGACCGCGCCACCGCGCGCACCGTCGAGACCCGAAACCTGCGTGTCGAGGCGAGCCGCGACGATGCCGAGCGGATGTCCTTGATCGTGCCCGGCCGCGACGAGCCGGTCGCACCAACCCATTGGTCGTTCGGCCAGATGTGCAGCCTGGTGGGGGCGCCCGCTGGATATCTGCGTCAGCTGCCGGCGCCGCTGGCCGGCATCAACATGCAGCATGGGCTGCTCTCGCACCGGGCGGAGATGATCAAGACTTTGGAGGTGGAGGATGGCCGGGTTGAGTTGCGCGCCGTCACCGGGCCGGATTATGGCCGCA
>JAGWRJ010000081.1 GCA_028869725.1 Alphaproteobacteria bacterium
CATCGTCTTCGACAGGCCGGGCGCGCACCGAGGCCTGCACCGCACATGCGGACGGAGTGCCGGTTGCAAACGCAAGCACACCGAGCAACGCCACGCCGGCTTTGCGCGCCAGGCCCCTCATTGGCTCATTCCGCCTTTCCCGCAAGAAGAAACAGCAGCGGCGCCGCGAGCCGAGCATGCCAACTGTCTTCATCATGCGTGGCACCGGCATACGTCTTGGTAAAGAGGTTGCCCCGGCCGTAGCCGTGGTCTGTGGCGATCTGATCGACAATAGCCTGATTGGCGGCGAACTCGGCATCCAACCCTAGCGTCCCACGATCCATATAAAGCCGGTGATCGCCCGGCGTTGGCAAGTGCGTATCCAGATAGCCGAAGACCGCAAGCGGAATATGGTCATTACCTTCGAAGGACGCACCCCAATAGGTCGAAAGCGCCGCCGCGCCCCCGAACACGTTTGGATATTCGCACAGGGCATAAACGGATATGGCCCCGCCCATGCTCGATCCGGCGATGAACGTGTGTGCGCGGTCCGCCAACGTCGGAAAATGTAGGTCGATATAGGGCTTGAGCTCGGTGACGACGAATTTGAGATAGGCGTCTCCGAGCGCGCGACCCGCGAGCTGCCTACGAATGTAATCGTCTCGCGCCGGCTGCGACACGGCATCGAGGGCCTTCTCGGGGAAGAACTCCGCCGCGCGCGCCTCGGCAAGATTTGCCACGCCAACCACGATCGCGGGCGGCACTTTGCCTTCGCCGATCAACTTGGCGAGAACTTCGTCGACATGCCACGCCTGATGGTTCCATGTGATGGCCGCATCGAACAGCATCTGTCCGTCCTGCATATACAGTACGGGATAGCGTACGGTCGGATCGTAGCCGGGCGGCATCCAGACATCTACGTTACGCGCCTGGACGTAGTGCGAGGGGAATTGGGCGATCCGCTCGATGCGCCCCACGCCGGGCCGCGGAGTCACATCCGACGGCGCCTGCGGTGCTTGCGCATACGCGGCGGAGAAAAATGCCAGACCCGCTATAAGAAGGCCGAACGGCGACAGGGTCTTGCACGCGGTCATGACACCAGGGCTGCAAAGCGGCGGCGGCCTCGCCGTGCGGAGAGGCCGCCCACCGAAGGTCAATACTTGTAAGACACGCCAAGGAGGAGATTGGTACCGAAGAGCTTGTAGTACTCAGGATGATTCGGATTGCCGCCGACAAAGCTGTTCTCCGGCGTATCCGTGAGATTCTCTGCCGAGAAGGTGAAGTTCAGCCTATCCCACTGATACCCCAGCTGCAGATCGACCGTGTTCTCCGACGCACCCTGGATTGCTTGCAGCGAGCCGTCGAAGTTTGGCACTTCCTGGACATAGGAACTGCGGTAGCGGTCGTTGATCCGGAACGAATAGCCGTTCTTCTCCCAATAGAGGCTGACGTTGAACGAGTATTTCGACAGCTCCGGGATCTGGTGCGTGGGCGAAGTTCCGGTGTCGGGGATGTTCACGTTGCTGTTGACCATCGTGCCCTGCGCCTGGATGCCGAACCCGTCGAGCATCGGCGAGATGTGATTCAGGAACACGTTGCCACCGAGCACCAGGCCTTCGA
>JAGWRJ010000082.1 GCA_028869725.1 Alphaproteobacteria bacterium
ACCTCGGTTACGATCCCGTTCCAGAGGGTAAACCAAATAAGGCTCGAGGCCGCATAAGCAGTGCCAATCCCATCTTTGCCGCCATGCGTCCACCGAGGCTGAATGCCCGGATGGCCGAATGCCTCGTTAGAAGTGCTCATGCGAACTTCTTCAAATTCTCGAGACTGATAGTTTCAAGGCTCATGTCAACTAGCTTTCGGTCGAGCCGCCTTCTCAGCCGCGGTCTGCGCCGACGTGGGCTCATGCGACCAACCTGAAGCGCCGAGCCCGGTAATCAACCGTGCGCCACGACTGAACGCGAGCTACTGAAATCCCCACTGAATAAAAACCAGCACGCGACTCTGGAATTCAACGATGTACATCAGATGCACAAACAACCACACCAGCCACGCCGGGAACCCAGATACGTGTAAACCAAAGATATTTGCAACCGCCGCCGCGCGGCCTATTACTGCCATGTCTCCCTTATCGAAGTAGCGAAAAGCCGTTGGCTCCTTGGACCCATTCATACGCCTAACAATGGCCTTTGCGACATACGCTCCTCCTTGCATCGCTACCTGGGCGACTCCCGGCATCTGCCTCCCGTCAGCACGGGAGGCGAGGGTAAGGTCTCCAACGACGTAGATGTCCGGAAAGTCCGGGATCGTCAGGTCAGGCTTCACTCTGATTCGGTCTGCCTTGTCGGTATCTGCTTCAGTGCGTGATGCCAATCTTTTTCCAAAGTCCGACGCCTTCACCCCACCAGCCCAAAGAACGGTCCTCGCCTCCAGCCGCTCCCTCTCGCTACCAGCCACAAAAGTCACGCCATCGCGATCAATGTCTACGACACGCACACCCTTTCGGACCTGTATGCCAAGTATCGTGAGCAGGTGGTCTGCCTTTGCGGACAGGTCCTCCGGATACGGTGGGAGAACTCGCGGTGATCCTTCTATGAGAACAATCAGAGCTTCCTGTGGGCGAATAGACCGAAAATCATGCCGAAGCGTCTCCCGTGAAATTTCGGCCAGCGCCCCTGCAAGTTCCAGACCTGTGGTTCCAGCGCCCACGATGACAAAGGTCAGCCACGCGCGGCGTTCTTTTGGCTCCAACACTCGTTCCGCAGCTTCAAAAGCGTAAAGGATCTTACCTCGGACACGTAGAGCTTCCTCGAGCGTCTTCAAGCTTGGCGCCCACTGCTCCCATGCGTCGTTTCCGTAGTACGAGTTGACCGAGCCCGTCGCAACGATCAAGGAATCGTAGTCGAAGGTTGTGCCATCACGCAGCACTATCCGGCGGGACTTGGGGTCTATGTCCACCGCTTCACCTAACAACACCTGGGTGTTCTTCTGACGGCCAAGGATGCCGCGCAACGGTGCTGCGATTTCACCTGGCGATAACGATCCCGTTGCGACCTGATACATCAATGGTTGGAAAAGGTGAAAATTGCGCCGGTCGATGACCGTGATCTCAACCGGAGCGGACCGAATTCGGCGGTCGTGAATCGTTGCGGGTGCATTTACTCCTCAAAGCTGCCGCTCAACCCCTGAAACGCCCGCGCGGCCTGCTTGAACACCCATTTGATCGCTCGCGCGTCGTCG
>JAGWRJ010000970.1 GCA_028869725.1 Alphaproteobacteria bacterium
CGGAACAGCATGCGTCGTTCCACGCCTCTGGCAGGGCTCGGCACCCAATTCAGGGTACTGGCATCAACAAGTGCGCGCGCGGAAAGGTCATCATTAAGTAACATGTACCAAGCTCTCAGCTAGTCTGTAGGTCTTGCACCATGCCTACGACGCCAGGTTTTCCGCTGGTGGAATAGCATGCCTGTGCGGTCTCTTCCAATTCCATTCGCTCATCGTCGGCGTGTAAGACCATTAAGGTGCCCGCGGCACTATACGCCTCTTTATCGGGCACCCCTCCCATGTCGTGATCTGTTGCGTGACTGATGCGGCCTCGCATCACCTCTTTGGTCTCATTGGCGGGACAGGCGTTGATGGTAGCAGCTGCGTCATCGGACCGACACCATGGCGAGCGCGTAAGTGCCACAGAATGCGATTGCGTCTAGGATCGAGATATCATCATAATAACTCAAAATACGATCTCGAAGAGGCAAATTCATGCTCACAGACCTGTTCTCCCTTAAGCGCCGCACAGCGCTCGTCACTGGCGGTTCCCGTGGTATCGGCAAGATGATAGCCGCGGGATTTCTCGCGCAAGGTGCGAAAGTGTATATTTCCTCGCGCAAAGCCGGTGCATGTGACGAGGCGGCAGCAGAGCTGAGTGCGCGTGGTGGAACCTGCATCCCACTGGCACAGGATGTCTCCACCGTGGAGGGCTGTCAGGCGTTAGCCGCACGGTTCGCTGAGCATGAGGACAAGCTGGACATTCTCGTCAACAATGCGGGTGCAGCCTGGGGAGCCCAGTTCGACGAGTTCCCCGAAAGCGGCTGGGACAAGGTGATGAACCTGAACGTCAAGTCGCCATTTTTCCTGACACAGGCCCTGGCACCCAAGCTTAGGGCGGCGGCGAGTGCGGAACGTCCGGCTAAGGTGATCCACGTTGCGTCAATTGATGGCATACGCCCCAATCCGTTAGAAACTTATTCCTACCATGCGAGCAAATCAGGCCTCATACACCTCACCCGACGCATGGCAGCCAGACTGATTCACGATCACATCGTTGTCTCCGCGATAGCTCCCGGCGCCTTCGCCTCCGAGATGAACCGGGCAGCGCGCGACCACGCGGATGAGGTAGCCAGATTTATTCCTGCCGGCCGCATCGGCCGTGATGAAGACATGCAGGGTGTCGCCATCTATCTTGCCTCGCGCGGGCGACTATGCTGTCGGAATCACCATCGCAGTCGATGGGGGCGTAGCCTATGCGTCGCTCTGAACACTCCGTTACGGCAAGAGTATTGACCGACGTGATTTGACACGCTTCTTGTCTCTCCCGAGCAAGCGCGCACTTGCCGTGGCGCCATCTCTGCCTCCACGCGGGATCTGCTACGCCGTTGCGTCAGCCCTTATTGAGGCAGCCTCTTTCCGTTCGATATGATGGTTGTCGATGGGCGCGTGTCAGGGCCGAAGCGAATCAATGCCCGCAAGGCTTTGGATCGCCGCAGATTGGATCACGTCTTCCCCGCGCTAGATGCTGAAGGCAAGAACATGTCATAGAATGACGTGCATTGATTGAAGCGTAACAGACGGATTTGGAGGTTGTGAAGCCGGCTCAATCGACGATACCACGGCGCAAATCATCAGCCAGCCTCATGAGCGCGGCCGCCCCCAAGCGCCGTGAAGGCATACGGATTGAGAAATTGTCGGCCCCAGAACAGATTACGCGAAGGTCTCCACCATGTACTGCATCACGTCGGCTTCGACTTCCTGCAATCGCGCCTTATCAACCTTGCTCTCATGCAAGTCCGCGAGGCTTTCGCTGTCAGATCAATCTCCCACTGGGAGAGAACCGGATCGCCTGCTTTGGTAAGCAGGCAGCCTCCTAAATGTTTGCGGAAGATGCTCCGATCCTTGTTGGTCTTGTGGAGATGTTCGCGTATGCGGCCCGGAAGATTATTCTGGCCGCGGTGCGTACCGACGCGGACAATGTGTCTCCATTTCAAGCCAATGATGCTGTATCGACACAAGTTTATCCTGCTGCATGGATACAAGTTCGTGATGCTAAGTGCCTGATCATTATAGATAAAATTGTTCACGCTTCGACTATCGTGTTACCCGGATTCAGGGGGAGGCTTAACTGGGGGGCACTCTCCGCTTGTCCAGAGCGCGCAGGTGGGCGTCCATGAAGTCGTAGGTGTGTGTCCGGTACAGAACGTTACCTATGTCTCGAAGCTGGACAACATCAGGGTTGGTGGGCCCGGCAGGACTCGAACCTGCGACCAGACCGTTATGAGCGGCCAGCTCTAACCAACTGAGCTACGGGCCCCCGAAGGGACCCCGGTTCTAGCAGAATTCTTGGCGGACCCAAGACCTTGCCTCAGTCTTGCCCTGTCGGTGGGCGATTATCCCCGTCAAACTGCCGAGGGAGTGCATAATGGCCAATGCCAAACCCGTCCTCTTGGGACTAATTCTGAGCATCCTACCGGTTGGCACCGCTCTCGCCCAGGCCCCAAGGCCGGGCCAGATCACCGTGACCGGATCCGCCGAGGTCCGGGCTCTTCCGGACCAGACGCAGGTGAGCGCGGGAGTTACCAGCGAGGCCCCCGATCCTCAAAGCGCCCTCGCCAAGAACGACGCCAGGATGGCAGCAGTATTCGCCGCGCTGGCAAAGGCCGGGATCCCGAGATCTGCTATCCACACCTCCGAACTCTCGCTTTTTCCACAGTACGGCACGGCGCCAAACCGCAACGAGCAGGTACAGGGCTATAGAGCCTCGAACACCGTCACCGTCACGCTACCAAACACGCTGCATGTTGGTAGCGTTCTCGACGAACTTGTGAAGGCCGGTGCCAATCATATCGAGGGCATCCGCTTTATGGTGTCCAATCCCGCACCCTATCTCGCCAAGGCGAGGACCGAGGCAGTTCGGGCAGCCCTGCGTGCGGCGCAAACCTATGCCAGCGCAGCCGGTATCCGACTTGGCCCCATCCAGTCGATCTCGGCCGGCATCGCGCAACCGCCTCAACCCATTCTCATGCGAAGCATGGCTGCCGCTGAGACACCGGTGGCCCCAGAGGCGCAACGGGTCCAGGCCTCGGTGACGATCTCTTGGTCGATTCGGTGAACCATATAGGTCCGGGCCGCGAGCGCTGCACGGCTCAGGGCCCTCTCACGTGGCCGCGTGGGCGAACCTCGGCCCCGCGGTACCGACCCAAGAGCAACCGCGCATCGCGCCCGGGTCCTCGGCTCGAAAGCACGATGGGGTGATCGGACGCGTCCCGCACCATCGCGCCAGGACATGCAGCCAGTTTGCAGATGGGGTCAGCATTTTCTGGCAAGTGGGGCAGCCATTCTGGACGCAAAGCCCTTCTTCAGGCTAAGCCCAAAGCCGCACAGCAAGGTTCTCCCGATGCACGACAATCCCTTTTTCGAACCCTGGCAGACCCCCTTTGAGGCTCCGCCCTTCGATCGTATCCGGCCCGAGCATTTCAGGCCGGCATTCGAAGCGGCATTACGCGAACACAGGGCCGAAATTGACGCCATCACAAGTGATGCACACACGCCTGATTTTGCCAATACGATCGCGGCGCTCGAACGCAGTGGACGCGCATTAAACCGTGTCGAGCACGTATTCTACAATTTGGCGAGTTCTCATACCAATGACGAGCTGCAGGCCATCGAACTTGAAATGGCGCCTCAGCTGTCCCGTCACTTTACCGCCATTCACCTCAACAGCTCTCTTTTCGCTCGGATCGACCATGTCTGGCGCGAAGAGCGCAACCGCTTGCCCGATGACGAACATCGCCGGGTTCTAGATCGCTACCGCCTTGATTTCATCCGCGCCGGTGCGCAGCTTGACGCAGCCCAAAAGGAGCGCTTTGCCCAGATCAGCGAACGACTTGCTGTTCTTGGTACGGAGTTTGCTCAGGCCGTACTTGCCGATGAACAAGAGAGCGTAATGCCGCTTTCGGCTGAAGACGCCGAAGGCCTGCCCGAGTTCGCTCGGGTCGCCGCTGCCGAGCTGGCGCGGGAACATGGGTTGGAAGCCCCTTATGCCGTCAATGCTTCGCGCTCCTCAGTGGAGGCGATACTCACATTTGCCCGCAACCGCCAGGTGCGCGAAAAGGTTCTGCAGGCGTGGGCAAGCCGTGGAAGGCGTGGCAATGCCCATGACAACCGCGCGCGCATGCGCGAAATCCTGTTGCTCCGCCTGGAGCTTGCCAAACTGCTAGGTTATGCAAGCTTCGCTGAGTACCGCCTGGCCGATACCATGGCCAAGACTCCTGCCGCCGCACGCGCCCTGCTCGAAAAGGTCTGGACGCCGGCTCTTCAACGGGCAAGGCGCGAACGCGATGAACTGCAGAAACTGATTTCCGAGGAAGGCGGCAATTTTGCTCTCACCGCCTTCGACTGGCGCTATTACGCCGAACGCCTGCGCAAGGCCCGCTATGACATTGATGACAACGAAATCATGCCATATCTGCCTCTCGACGCCATGATCGAGGCCGCATTCGATGCGGCATCCAGACTGTTTGGGATTTCGTTTCATCCCCGCCACGACGTGCCGGTCTACCATCCCGATGTGCGGGTCTTTGAAGTCCGTCGCCACAATGAACCGATTGGTCTCTTCTATGGCGACTACTTCGCGCGCAGCTCCAAACGCGGCGGCGCATGGATGTCGAGCTTTCGCGAACAGAATGCCCTGGACGGCCGGGTATTGCCACTGATCATCAACAACTGCAATTTCTCCAGGCCGGCGGAGGGTTCGCCGGCACTTTTGAACATCGACGAAGCACGCACTCTGTTTCATGAATTTGGTCACGGGCTGCACGGACTACTGTCCAATGTCCGCTTCCCCCGCCTTTCCGGAACAAACGTCGCACAAGACTTCGTCGAACTTCCGTCCCAGATTTTTGAGCACTGGTTTGAAGTTCAGCTCGAGAGATTTGCCCGTCATGTGAAGACGAACGAAGCCATGCCAAAGGCGCTGCGCGACAAGCTTTCTGCTGCACGGAATTTCGACCAGGGTTTTGCAACCGTCGAATTTCTGGGCAGCGCCTTTGTCGATATGGATTTTCATACCGCTACCGAGGCCAGCGACATAGATCCTGAACGCATTGAACACGTAAGCGCATCGCACCTGGCGATCCCGCCAGAAATCCCCCTGCGGCACGCTCCGGCGCATTTTCTGCACATCTTCGGAGGTGACGGCTATGCTGCCGGCTATTACGCTTATATGTGGGCGGAAGTTCTCGATGCCGACGGATTTTCGGCCTTTATGGAAACTGGTGATCCGTTTGATGCCGCGACGGCCATGAGGCTTTACCAGGATATCTATTCTGTTGGCGGTACACGCGACTACGAGGCAACCTACCGGCATTTTCGAGGTCGTGATCCCAGGATAGAGGCCCTGCTCCAGGGACGGGGATTAGGATGATCAACTTTGAATTGTCCACCGGCAGCGTAGCTCTCATCGAGATCAATCATCCGCCAGCAAATGCGCTTGGCCGAAGCGCACGCGACGCCTTCCATGAACGGCTGGATGATCTCTCTACACATAGTGATGTCCGCGCACTGATCATTACCGGAAGTGCAGATACGTTTTGCAGCGGCGACGACCTAAAGGAGCAACTCGCGGCGCAGGCGGGCGGACTTGCACTGCGTGAGGCGCAACTTGCCGATTTCGGCCGTCTGATTGACCGCATCGAAAACCTGCCCATGCCAACCATCGCTGCCATCAACGGCTATTGCCTTGGCGGTGGACTTGAACTGGCACTGGCCTGCGATCTGCGCATCGCCAGCGAAAACGCGCGGTTTGTCTGCGCAGGTGTCAATGTGGGACTGATGGCAAGTGCCTATCGCCTGCCGCGCCTCATCGGCCTTGCTCGCGCCAAGCACATGCTGCTGACCGGGCTTCCAGTTAGTGCGAAGACGGCCGAGGACTATGGGCTCATCACGCTCCGGGTGGACGGTGCAGTTCTGCGCGATCAGGCAATTGTCCTCGCCCAGCGCATCGCAAGCCGCGCACCACTCTCAGTGGCGGCTACCCGAGATATGGCTGAACACGCAAACACGCTTGGACCGGAGGAGGCTTCGGCCCAGACCCGCGAAATGCTGAAGCAGCTCCTCACCAGTGAAGACCATGCCGAGGCCCTCCAGGCATTTCACGACAAGCGTCCGCCGCACTTCAATGGACGCTAGTTGTCCACGGTATTTCTCGCCTGGATCATTCTTCTGCTCGAGCGCGGAGAGCTGCCATGCATCCTCCGAAACCAGTGCGAGAACGCACTCGCACCCGAGAAACCGAGATGCTCAGCCACAGCAGCAAGGGAGCGGGCCTTGTTCGCCATCAACGATTGGGCGAGGTCTTTACGCATCTCGTCCATTAGCACCGAGAAGCTCGTGCCTTCTGCCGCCAGGCGACGATGCACCGTACGCCGATCCACACCGAGGTGTTTGGCTACGAGGTCAGCACTACACCTGCCGGTCGGTAACAGCAGAGTAATCAATTGGCCAACGTCTTCGCGCGCTGACTTCGTGCGCCGTAAAGTGATCTGGTCGACATAGAACTGGATCTGCCGGGCCATGCCCGGATCAGCATTTCCGATGGGCGCGTCGAAGTCCGCTCGGGTGAAGACGATGCCATCGAATTCCTGGTTGAACGACGGCATGACGCCGAACAGACGACGGTAGGCGGCAAGATCAGCTGGCGCGCCGTAAGTGAAGCATACCGCTTCTGGACGCCAGCGCTCACCCATAAGCGCGCGCACGTTGCGGCAAAGGGCTCCAACCGTCAGACCGATCGCCTGCTGGGTGCTGACGTGTCGAGCCCCAAGCACGTCGATGCGCACGACGCCGATATCTGGCGTTTCCTCTATGTGGACAACAATCGCTTCGTTCTGCATCCACTGATATTGGGTCATGACC
>JAGWRJ010000971.1 GCA_028869725.1 Alphaproteobacteria bacterium
GTCTTTGCAGCCTGGCGGCTGGCGGCGATCGTCGAAGGCGCGTGGGTGCTGTGTTGCCAGGGCAAGGACAAAACCCCCTATGCGCGCGGGCTGGAGCACGACGTTCCGGCCCTGCTGCGCGAGGCGGAGGCGATCATCGAGAAGGGTGGGATCTGATGGACAGCACGATGATGGATCATCCGCTGTCGACGCAGATGATCTTCGAACGCGGCGAGCGCCTTTTTGCGAGCAGTCGGATCATCGGCTTCGACGGCGCGACGACGACGGTCACACCATATGCGCAGGTTGCCAAGCGGGCACGACGTCTGGCAAGCGCGCTGTCCGCGCTGGGCCTGCGGCAGGGAGAGGTTCTCGGCACCTATTGCTGGAACACGCAGGCGCACCTCGAGGCCTATCTTGCCGTTCCCGCCATGGGCTGCGTACTCCATACGCTCAATGTGCGGCTTCCTGCACCACACCTCGAATTCGTGATCGGCCATGCCGACGACCGTGTGCTGCTGGTTGACGCGCCGCTGCTCGAGGCACTGGCAGCGGTGCTTCCGGCTTTGCCCCGCGTGGAGCACCTCATCGTCAATGGCCCATCGCCTGGCAATATTGCCGGCTTCAGGGGGCGTGTTCACGACTACGAAGCGCTGATTGCAGGTCACGAACCGATGGGCGCTTTCCCGCAGCTTCGCGAGAGCGATGCCGCGGCGGTCTGCTACACCTCCGGTACCACGGGGTTGCCCAAAGGCGTCGTCTACAGCCACCGCTCGGTGTTCCTGCACAGTCTCGCCTCGATGGCGGCCGACTGCTTTGCGATCTCCAACCGCGACCGGATCCTGATGGTCCCGCCGATGTTCCACGCCAACGCCTGGGGCATGCCGTTTTCCGGCTGGCTGGCGGGAAGCGACATGATCCTGCCGGGACGGTTTCTCCAACCCGACAATCTTGCACGGCTCATCGCTGCCGAGCGTCCGACCTTGATGGCAGCAGTGCCGACAATCCTCAACGACCTGCTCCAGGCCCATGCGCGCGCGCCGATCGACCTCAGCAGCTTCCGCACCATCGTGTCAGGAGGATCGGCTGTGTCGTCGACACTGATCGAACGGGTCAAGGCGGCGTGGGGCGTCGACGTGGTCCAGGGCTGGGGCATGACCGAGACCAGCCCGATGTGCGTCCTTTCCTTCCCGCCACGAGATGCTAAGGGCGCGGACGAAGTGCAGTGGCGGGCAAAGTCGGGGCGGCCCGTACCAGGCATGCATGTGCGCATCGTCGACGACGCCGACCAGCCCTTGCCAGAGGACGGCGAGACCACCGGGCATCTCCAGCTGAAGGGCCCCTGGGTGTCAGGCGGCTACTTGCGCGAAGCCCCGGATGCCGCGCCTCTGACGGCAGACGGGTGGCTCCGGACAGGCGATGTCGGGCGGATCGACGAGCTCGGCTTCGTGCAAATCACCGATCGCGCCAAGGATCTGATCAAGTCGGGCGGTGAATGGATCTCCTCGGTCGAACTGGAAATTGGCATTGCCGCGCTTGACGGCGTGATCGAGGCAGCCGTCATCGCGGTGCCTGATCCGCGCTGGGAGGAACGGCCGCTGGCCTTGGTGGTCCTCGATCAGACGACCCGCCCCGAACCCGCCGCCTTGAGGGCGGAATTGCTCGGCAGGTTTGCCAGGTACATGATACCCGAGTATTGGGCCATCGTCGAAACCCTGCCACGAACCAGTGTTGGCAAGATCGACAAGAAGCAATTAAGAGAAAAGTTCGACGGGGGTGATCTCAGCATTTTAGTCGAATCGCGCTTTGGTGCCGGAGAGGGCAATTGAGTACTAATCATTCGAGCGTAAAGACATTGACAGGCGACAGACCGCGCCTGACGCAGGCGGAACGTACGGCTCTTTCTGATGCCCGCATGTTCGAGGCCGCGATGCATCTCATCGTCGAGCACGGCACCCACAACACGACCCTGAAAGAGGTTGGCGAGAAGGCCGGCTACAGTCGTGGGCTGGCGAGCAACCGTTTCGGCTCCAAGGAGATCCTCTTTGGCCATCTGGTAAGGGACTTCAACGAGAAGTGGGCCGCTGAATTGCGGCGCTTTGTAGGTTCGAACGATGGCCTTGCTGCGCTTTCCGGAGCACTGGATGCGGTAGAGTTCTTCCTGCTCAACCGCACATCGCAAATGCAGGCAATGTACATTTTGTGGTTTGAGTCGATCACAAGCTACCCGCTCGTCCGTCGCCGTCTCGCTGCCAACCATATTGCCTACCGGCGGGACACGGCGCGCTGGATTTCGCAAGGGATCGCCAAAGGGGAAGTCGTTCCCAACATCGACCCCGAAAGCTTCGCTGTGGAGTTCAGCGCCTTTATTTTTGGCCTCGTTTATCAGTGGCTTGCAAGCCCGACGTCGATCAACCTGCACACCGTCTTTCAGCACTACAGAGAGAACACTCTCCATCGCCTGAGGACGTAAGCGCGGCGAACCAGCCCCTTCGCCATAAAAGCGACGCCGCAAAAATCATCTGCAAGGCGTCGTGGCGATCTCTGCGACCAGCTGAAGGATCTATGCCGCACTGTCCGGTCTCGGTGCTTACTTCCTACGCCTGCAGTATCGGAACCAGACGCTCCCGTGGAACGCGGGCACCCACAGCCATGTCGGATTTTCAGGGCCTAAGGACGCGATTTTCCATCAGCACACCGGACGGCACGGATGCGCGCAGACGCTAGCGCCACCCCAAAACGCACCAAGGCGCGCCGCCAGTGGCGGACGCGGCCTTGGGTTTCCTGGTGGCTCAAGCACGGGGAGGTATACTTGCCACCTATCCTGTGGAACTCAACTCAAGCTCCAGACGTCCCGACGATACGTATCAGAACTTGTACCCCACCTGTATGCCAAACGTTGCGGGCGGCGCCGGAATGGCGGTGTTCGTGCCATCGAGGAAGCCCAGCGGGAAGCCACCCAGCCAATGGAACCTGTTGAGCACGTTCTTTCCGTACGCCGCGAACGAGAAGCTCGAACCGAAGATATTATCCCACTGGTAACGCAGATTGAGCGTCGTGTAGCCCGGCAGGGTGCTATCGGGAATCACGCTACCTGCGAAGTTGGAGAACGGTGTCTTGGATACTGTATAGGTGTCAGCGCGCAGGCTCATGTCACCCCAGGCTTCGGGAACAGGCAGATACGCCATTGCATACAGTGAAGCGGAGAAGTGCGGTGAGTCTGCAAAATTGGTGACCCTGCCCGAGTAGCCTCCACCTGTGGCATAGGGATTTGTAAAGTTTGCGCTCGTAAAGGCTGCGTTGCCACCGAGCAACAGCCACGAGTTCACGCTGCCATCAAAGGACAACTCGAGCCCCTGGGTCAGCGCGCTCTTTACGTTGACGGTCGTGA
>JAGWRJ010000972.1 GCA_028869725.1 Alphaproteobacteria bacterium
CCGTCAAGCTATCGGCTGCGGCCACAATCCCGCACCTGCTGCTTGGCGAGTAGCTTCTTGGCCAGCCCGATGAAGTGTTCGCGCTCGGTCTGTGCCGACGGCATGGTGCTCACGAACTGTCGGATTTCCTTCGCTAGCTTCGGCTGTCCCGCTTGCTCGAAGGCGGCAGCCAGCGTGTTCCAGGCGCGACGTACTTTCCGTTGCCGCTCCTTCGCCGCCTTTGCCCACGGTCCCTCGGTTCCATCACCGCCGGCCGACGCCGTCTTGACGGCCTGTGTCAGCTTCCAACGTGTCACACGGGTCGCTTGTCGTGCATCCATGTGCCGAATGGCTTGTCGCTGACCCTTCCGGACCACGCCTCGCATCCGCCGCGGTGTCGCTTCGGCCACGACACCGCGCTGACGCAGTTCCGCCGCAAACGCCTCGCGCCAGGCTTGCAGGTCCGCTTTGCGTGGATCCAGTCGCTGCCCCTCCCGACCTCGCGTCTTGACGGTCAGGTGGGCGTGCGGATTCTCCGGGCGCTTCGGATCGGACTCGTGATTGTGATGGGCCAGCAGATAGTCGTGGTTTCCACCGAAGGTCTTCTGGGCAAAGGCTCTGGCTGCCTCCGCCATGGCTTGTGGGTCGGTGCCCGCCGGCATCGACAGGATCACGTTGATGGTATCGCGTGCCCGGGCCGGACGATCCACGCCACCGCGGTCCCACCACTCTTCGGCCAGACTGCGCACATTCGCAGCCCCTTCGATCAGGGAGCCGTCCTCCCGCTCGCCGATCAGCTTGCCGTTGCGGGTGATGTAGGCCAGGTGTTCCTTGATGCCCCGCAAGCCCCGGGCGCTGCCGGTCACCTTGACCATCACCTCAGGGCGGCGCTTGGCGACGCGTCCGATCCGGCCCAGGACAGCGCTCATCTTCGCGCCATTCGCCTCCCTTCGCGGTCGCGAGCGCTTGCCCCGCAGGGGCGACTGAAAGACGAACCCCGGTGGCCCCAGCAGCGGATCGTCCTCGATGTCAGCCATCGCGGTGCGCCCGGTGTGATGCACGGGTGGTGGTGGCCATCATCTCGCGGCGCAGGCGCTCGACCGCTTGGGCCAAGGCCTGCAGGTCCAGCATCCCCTCGGCGAACTGACCGCTGCGCAACAACCGGTGCGTCAGCGTGTTCAGGTTGCGCCCGACCGCAGCGAGCTCACGGATCGCGCCGTGCTGGGCAGCCAGTTCCTCTTTGGCGAATGGCACGGCGCCTTCGAGCCGGTAGCGCAGCTGCCGCACGATCCAGGCTTGGGCCGAATGCCCTTCCGGTTCGGCCAAGGCGCGGATGGCCTGAGCCTCCGACGACCGCAGCCGCAGCATGAGCCGGCTCCCCCTGCCACCCTGGCCGCCGCGCATCTCGGAAGCGGGCTGGCTTCCCAACCCTCCCGCTTGCCCCGCTATGACGGTCACGGCCATACGTCGCAGGAGCGTGGACTCGCTTAAGCCCTCCCGCTGCGCCAAGGCCTGAAACCGGGCCTTGGTCGCTTCACTGCAGTGGGCCTTCAGCGTTGGCATGGCTGCTCCACGAGGAGGAATGAACAAGCCAAAGCGGGCCACACGCTGCCGGCATCCCTATCCTGCACTAGCTCATTCCTCCTCGAAAAAAGTTCAGCCTGCTGAACTTTTGGGGAGACGGCTTCGGCGAGATCGGACTCCTCGGAAAGGCGACCGACGGCAGTCGCAACGAGTCGAACGAAGTGCAGATCGGGGAGCGGGACGAAAACTTTTTGCTGCGGTCGATGCGTCGACATAGCATCGAGAGGGGACCCACCCGGCAGCAACTCAGAAGCGAAATGGATCGGCAAAACGACATCGAAGGGCATCGCGGATTCCTGGTGCGCGCATGCGAAATGACGTGCACGGCCTTTGAACGGGCGATGCCTACTATCTACATCGGAACGGAAAAATCAAACAGCCTGTCCCACCTAATCCCGGGACATTCCAGTCAACGAAAATCTGGAGTGCGAAGCAGCGCTCAACGCGCCGCTTTCCCGATCGGCACGACGTTGCCACCCCGCCTCAACATGTCCAGGTAGTCGGCCCATGCCTGCATCATCTTGCGCCGTTGCGGCAGGTACTCGGCATAGTTGTAGGCAGCCTTGATCTTGTTACGTTCGGCATGCGCGAGCTGACGCTCGATTACGTCCGAGGGCCAGCCCTGCTCGTGCAGCAGCGTGCTGGCCATACTGCGAAAGCCGTGTCCGGTCATCTCGTCGCCGGTGTAGCCCAGGCGACGCAATGCCACGGTGATCGTGTTCTCGCTCATGGGCCGCGCCAAACTGCGAATTGACGGAAAAACGTAGCGGCCCGAGCCGGTAAGCGGATGCAATTCGCGCAGGATCGCGACAGCTTGCAGAGATAGCGGAACAAGATGTGGCTCGCGCATCTTCATCCGTTCTGCCGGGATGCGCCACTCGCCAGCGTCGAGAGCAAGCTCTTCCCATTCGGCCTTGCGAAGTTCACCAGGCCGCACGAATACCAGCGGCGCAAGCTTCAACGCGCACGAGACGACCAGGCTTCCGACAAAGCCGTCCATCGCGCGTAGTAGCTCACCTACCTTGACCGGATCGGTGATGCTGGCGCGATGTCTGACCTTGCCGGTCGCCAAAACACCGCGTAGATCTGCAGAGGGGTCACGCTCTGCCCTGCCCGTGGCTACGGCGTAACGGAATATCTGCCCGCATACGCGCTTCAACCTTTGTGTCGTTTCGAGTTTTCCGAGCGACTCAATACGACGAAGCATGGCCAGCAACTCGGGGGCAGTGATGTCGCCAACCGGGCGCGTACCGATCCAAGGGAAGGCAAACGATTCCAGGAGCCAATGCAGCTTGACGCGTGTTGTGTCGGCCAAATTGCCTCGGCCGGCCAACCATTCGCGTGAGACCGGTTCAAACGCCGTGTCTGCCGACATCTGGGCCGTCAGCTTGTCGAGCTTGCGTTGTGCGCTCGGATCGGATCCGGCGATGAGCATTTTTCGGGCATCATCTCGGCGGCGTCGAGCGTCGACCAGCGAGACTGCGGGGTACACCCCCAGACTCAACATCCTCTGCTTGCCTGCGAAACGATAGCGATAGC
>JAGWRJ010000973.1 GCA_028869725.1 Alphaproteobacteria bacterium
GATTGAGTTGCCATTGTACGTGGCCGTCAATGTTTGTACACCTGGTGTATAGAAGTGGGCGCTTTGCGCGACCGAACCGGAATTCAACGTTCCGGTTCCGAGAGAACCGGTGCCGTCATAAAACGTGACGGTTCCGGTCGCCGCAGACGGACTAACCATAGCCGTCAGGGTCACCATGGCTCCCAGAGTTGCGGTGGTGGACGAGGTAGTGAGCGTAGTGGTTGAGACGGTCGAACCGACTGGGAGATCCCAGAAGCCTTTGCAGCCGGCCAGTAAAAGAGCGACCGGGATAGCCGGGAACAGCAAAATGCGTCTTGCCCACTTCGGTAACATGTTCGCCAACTTTCTTCCTAGACATCGGATTGCATCTGCTCGGCGATCGATTGGTTGAGCAACTCGCCAAGTTCTTCGGCCGCTTCATCGATACTGTCCGGGGGCTTTCCGCCGCGGCTCGGCCCAAGTTACGATCAGATCGCCGTCTGCCATTGCCGCCACTCCAGCAGATAGCCGGGCATGAGCATGGTGATCCCTTCTATTCGTGTGAAGGGGCCGGGCACATAGTTCAGGCTCAGGAAGTAATTCAGCACCGTCAGATCGATCCGGCGCGGCACCTCGGGGTGAGCCAGGATGCACTTCATCTCCGAGCCAAAGAACACCTCGCCGTCTTGCAGGCGGTAATAGAGAGGCTTGATTCCCATCCGGTCGCGCACCAGAACCAGCCTCTCATCCAGTTCCGACCAGATTGCCGCGGCAAACATGCCGCGCAGACGGCGGAAACAGTCATTACCCCACTCGCAATCGGCATGGAGAACGACCTCGGTGTCGCAGCGGGTTCGGAAGCTGCGGTCCCGCGATTCAAGCTCCTCGCACAGTGCCAAATGGTTGTAGATTTCGCCGTTGAAAACGATAGTGCACAAACCGTCGGGAGTTTGCAGAGGTTGGTCGCCGCCCTTCAAATCCAGAATCCGCAGCCGCGCTGCCCCCAGAGATACATGTCGAGAGACAAAAGCAGCCTGCCGATCAGGCCGCCGATGGGCCAATCCGTGAAGCCAGGAATCTACGACGCCGGGTGGCAAGGGCCGGAAGTATTGGTGTACCCGACAATTCCACACATCTACAATGTCTCCAAACCTTGGTTCTCTTAACACTTTAAGACAATTTCTTTGACTTTTCAATCCGGCGAAGCACCGCACTGAGAGGCGCAGCGCTAATCCGCTGATGCGAATTGGGGATTTCCCGACCGCCGGGGCATGAATTCCGAAGAAGATGATCTGGAATCGGCCGGAACTCGATGTTTACCGCGAGTCGTCAGGCGATCAAGCACAAACTCGCGGATGAGGTTGTTCAGCATGTTGCCTCCCAGGCCGCCAAAGCCATTGATGAGCACAAGGTTGACGCCCCGCTCATTGGCAGGAAAATAGGCGTTGGACCACGCAGCAGCCGAAAAATCGCCTAGAATCTCCGCAAAGTTTACCTTTTGAGAGCCGTTATCACCGCGCGTCACAAACGTCGATGCGATCGCATGAAGCGCTCGAGCTTTCGCGCTACCCTTGCTCATAATGAAGTACCGGGGATCGGTATGAAACATGGATGGAAAAATCGCCCGGGTTAGCAATTCTCCAGAGGCTTGGTTTGCAAATGCAGCCCCATAGCGTTTTCCGTAGCCGCTTATTCCTCCACCAAAGCTGGGAAACACATTTCTATTTTGCTCAACGCCTGCGATTGCTCCTGTCGTCAAAAACGTAACCGGGTCGATCAGCGTACGCACTGCCAGGTGGTACTTCTGTTTCGGCAGCATTGAAGGCGCATTCCAGTCGAAGCTTGAGTAGAAATTCGGAAATACCTTGAGCACACGTTGTTGCTCTGCGATTTTGACTTGCTCGATAGAAGCTGTTTCTTTATCCATCACGATCACGCTTGTCGTGGCTGCCAGAAAACGAAGAACCACGTCCGGCACGACCACCGGCGCCTCCGAGTGCAGTGTGATCGGTTTCGACACAAATGTTGTCATCCCATCGCGAGAGACAGTTACGGTGTACGTGCCTGGTTCAAGATTCGCGAACTCGAACTGCCCCATCGCGCCTGAATTCATCTGGAGCAGAAACCCCGACGATCCTGTTTTCGACAACTGAAGGTGGGCTCCTTCGATGACGTCTCCGTTTGTATCCAGCACTGTACCCGAGATGCCCGAAACGGCGACGGATGTTGTGCTCTCGTTTCGAGTCAGCGGAGATGACTGATCGACGACCTGAGCGGGTGCCGAGATATTTGACAAAGCCGCTACTACGGTGCATGCCAACCAAAGCAATCTACGAAAACGAACCAACCCGTTCACCTCTCCCGATGAAATCGGTGCCTACCATAAAGACGCACGAGCGGCGCGAGTGGAAGCTGTTGTGCGCACCAACTCCGCAGTTCAAGCGATCCAAGAACGTTAGTCAAGTCGCGCGGATATCCAAAATCGAGGAACGAACCTGAAGAAAATCTTCAGCTTCATTTAACCGTGCGATTACGCTCAATTCATTTTCGATTATTCCTCGGCCACTAACTTCAGGGCATTGCATCGTGCAGATCGGGACCGGTGTGTTTGGCAAGTGCTTGCCTGCGCGATGACTTCCTGAGTTAAACGGAGGCAATTCATGCGGCGTGTGCTCCTTGCGCCCTCGTCCGTTCTTCTTCTGCTGTGCGCCCTTTTGGGCACTTCAGCGACCGCGCAAACAACTGCCATCTCCGGCACCGTCACCGATGTAAGTCGCGCGGCTTTGGCTGGAGCGGAGGTCCTGCTTCAGCCCGGGGGCATGCACGCCGTTACCGACAACCAAGGGCGGTTTGCACTGAACGGAGTTGCACCTGGAAAATATACCCTCACCATCACCTACGTCGGTTTTGCGCCGTATGAGACAGGTGTCACCGTAGTCGCCGGACAGGCAACGAATGCCTCGGCGGTCATGCAGGTTTCTGCAGCCTCCCAGCAGGTGCTGGTAACGTCCGCGCAGTCCAGCGGCGAAACTGAGGCCATCAATCTTGAACGGTCCACGTCGAACATCCTTGACGTGATACCCGCAAAGGTCATCGCCAGTCTTCCCAACACCGGAGTTGCCTCTGCGGTCGGGCGCCTCTCCAGCGTCACCCTGGAACGCGACGAGGGTGCTCCCAAGTACGTTCAGGTAAGAGGAACCGAGCCTCGTCTGAGCAACACGACGATTGATGGAATCGCGCTCCCATCGCCGGAAGGTGGCGTCCGCAATGTTCGGCTCGACACCATCCCTTCGGATCTCGTCGATTCCGTGCAAATTTACAAGATGCTTGAGGCCGATCAACCCGGCGACGCAATCGGCGGTTCCGTGAACATCCAGACCAAGATGGCCGGCGATGAACCGACCTTGTCCGTCTTCGGCACGGGCGGATTCACTCCCATTATCAATACCGTGCCTGTCGGCAGCCTGGGTTTCACGGCGGGAAAGCGGCTTGGAGCGGCGAAGAAGCTGGGGGCGATGTTCAGCGGCAGTTTCGATTACAACGGCCGCGGCATCGACGATATCGAACCTCTTCCGCTCGTGCAGGCTGGCCAGGCCCAGTTCTCCGACATGGACATCCGCCAGTACTATTACGACCGCCGCCGGGGCGGCGGCGGTCTCGACCTTGAGTACAAGCTCAGCCCCAACTCCCGCCTCTGGGCGCGCAGCCTCTTCTCCCAATTCGATGACTGGGGCCACCGGTACGATTACGCACTTGCTACCCTCAACTCTCAGAACAGCAATGCCGGGGAGCACAACCTGTATACGGAGCGTCGGTTGCAAGGCTTTCAGATTGCAGACCTGATCCTTGGCGGTGATCACGCGGTGGGCAAATGGTCGTTCAACTGGGAGGGATCGGTGGTGCGATCCGAGATGAAAAATCCGATCAACGGCGGAGAGGCGATCAACTCATTCGCCGTTAAGGTCGATCAGAACGGCAACCTTGTCACTCCCAGCAACTGCCAGTACACCGGCGCGCCCGATCCGCACCTGCCTCAGTTCAACTCCGCTTGTTTTTCTGAGCTGTACAACACCGATCTCTACACACTGCAGAGCGTCTCCGACACGTTCCACGGAAAGGCGTCGCAACTGAACCTTCAGGGATCTGCATCGGCAGGACGGAGCTATACGGTGGGCGGACATCTCGGGCTGCTCCAGTTCGGCGGGTGGTTCAGCAACGCACACAAGTTCGACGACTCCTACGAGTACGACTACGTGCCCCAGATTCTCGTCAATAATGCAAACAATGGAAGCCTCTCAAACGACTCGGGGATCAGCATGACCCAGTTCGTCGACAACTTCCACAACAGCCATTACTACAACGGGGCCTATCCTTACGGCCACGGCATCGGTTGGGGGGCTACAAATAAATTCCTGGAGACTCACCTTGGCGATTTTATGGTGACCAATACGAAAGGGGGCAACCCTAACAACTTCGACCTTGTGGAGAAGGTCTCTGCCGGCTACATCATGAACACTCTGGATTGGGGCCGGTTCAACCTGATCGCCGGCTTGCGCTTGGAGGGAACCAAC